>CAIKHC010000156.1 GCA_903827085.1 uncultured Candidatus Nemicrothrix sp.
CAGCCTCGTGGTAGGCGATGGCTTCCTTTTCTTGGTCAGAAAGTGCCATTGAGTCACGACGTTGCCCCATGAGGATGCGATCGCGAGCTTCTTCAAAGTTGCGACGATGAATTTCCGTGGCGCCTTCGCGAACTGCGAAGAGCGCTGCTTCGTTCACAAGGTTTGCGAGGTCGGCGCCGCTCATGCCGGGAGTACCGCGAGCTACGAGGTCGAGGTCGACATCGGCATCGATCCGCTTGTGGCGAATGTGCACATCGAGAATCTGGCGACGATCTTCGAGTTCCGGCAGCGGCACCACAACTTGGCGATCGAATCGGCCGGGGCGGAGGAGCGCAGGATCGAGGATGTCAGGTCGGTTGGTGGCGGCCATCATGACAATGCCGGTGGTGACTTCGAAGCCGTCCATTTCGGACAGCATTTGGTTGAGCGTTTGCTCACGCTCATCGTGACCACCACCGAGTCCGGCGCCGCGTTTGCGGCCGATGGAATCGATTTCGTCGATGAAGATAATTGCTTTGCCCATCTTTCGGGCGGTGTTGAAGAGGTCGCGCACACGGCTGGCGCCAACGCCAACGAACATCTCCATGAAGTCTGAACCGGTGACTGAAAGGAAGGGCACGCCGGCTTCGCCTGCGACGGCGCGTGCAATCAGCGTTTTGCCGGTTCCGGGAGGGCCAACCAGAAGGATTCCCTTGGGAATTCGTGCCCCAATTTCCGCAAATCGTTCAGGGTGTTTGAGGAAGTCGATGACTTCAGTGACGTCCTGCTTGACGCCTTCGTATCCAGCCACGTCGGCGAAGGTGGTCGCCGGGCGCTCCGAGGAGTACGTCTTGGCTTTGCTCTTGCCAATCGACATGATTCCGCCCATTTGCCCGGACGCACGTCGTTGCATCCACATGAAGAAACCAATGAGCAGAAGGACAGGAAGAAGAAGGGGGATCAGGGTGCCCCAGATGCTCTGGGAGGGGGAGGAGTACTTGACCCCCTTCTCCGTGAAAAGGGCCTGATCTGCGTCTGTCGGCTTCACCGGACCAGTGGTTGAGAACTGCGATCCGTCGTTGAGGGTTCCGGAAATGTTTCCGTTGGCGTTATCGAAGGTGGCTTCTTTGACCTGGTTGCTGTTGAGGTCTTCGATGAACTCGCCATAGGAAATCTTCGTACTTGGTGTTGAGGAGGCGATGAACTGCAGGCCGATAGCGCCAACCACGACGGCAAGGAGAACGAGAATTGTCCAGCGAGGCCAACCTCCGTCGCCACCGAATCGACTGCCGTTGCGGCCTTCGCCAGAACCTGAGGGAGGAGTGGGAGTTTCGGGACTCATAGGCGGCAGCCTAGAGGCCGTTTGGGAAAATCCCGATCGCCCCCGACGTGGCCGTTTGAAAGGTTCTCTTAGGGGGCAGTGAGATGGCCAGCGAGCGACGCAGGGCCGCGTCGGCGGTCGACGAGAGTCCAGCCGTTTGGCACGGTCATTGAATCGGCATGACGCCGGCAAACGTCGTAATTGGCGGGGTGGGCCTCGTCGGCAAGGACGTCAAGGAGCACCATTTGATCGCCGTAGTTGTACTCAAACGTGGCCGTCGCCGGAGAGCTGCACCCCGGTCGAGCGCACGAACGTTTCATCGCCTCACGATATCGCTGGGCACCGTTCAACTCGTGGACCGTTGACCGATAGCCTCGCCGCCGTGGCCAAGTCGGGAAAGAACTCAGACAACGCATCCGAGCCGAAGAAGCCTGCTCCTTCATCACGCACGAATGGACCGGCCGGAGGCGCGCGAGTTCCTAAAGGGCGCGTTCCTGTTGCTTCGGATCCGCCGAATCGCTCTCGTCGTTTCCTCGGGCGCGGACCAGCCCCAGCGACCGAGGCTCCTTCGAAATCGTCAACCGAATCTGGCGATGCAGCAGCTGAGGTAACGGGGACGACATCATCGAAGAAGAAGTACGCCTACGGCGGTGGCGCGCTGATTTTGGTTTTCATAGGCGCACAACTCGTGTCCTCCGTGGTTTTTGGATTGGTTCAGTCACGGACCACGTACGACTTCACGGCACCGGCAGGCATCGGTGCTGCCGTCGGCCAGGCAAGTAGTCAATTTGCTAGCGGCCAGATGCTCGCGATTTCAGTGCCGCCACCCTTATGGCTGACCGCGCTTATGCAGATCCCGTTGTGGCTTGGTCTGGGTGCTGCGCCAATTTGGTTCGCAATTAAAAAGGGCAAGGGTGTCGTTGCCGACCTTGGCCTTCGAATGAAGCCAATCGATGTGCCTGTCGGACTGGCGATTGGTGTTGCTTGCCAGTTGATCCTCGTGCCGGTGGTGTATTTCCTGCTTCGCCCGCTGCTAGGCGTGAACGATGTGTCAGCTGCGGCCCGAGAACTTACCGACCGCGCTAGTGATCCTTTGTCGATCGTGCTTGTCTTCCTTATTGTGGGGATTGGAGCCCCTGTAGCGGAAGAGATCTATTTCCGAGGGATGGCACAGCGCATCTTCGGACGCCGTCTTGGCCCTTGGGCAGCAATCTTCGCCGCCGCCGCCTTCTTTGCAGCCACACACCTTCAGCCTTTGCAGTTCCCAGCGTTGTTGTTGTTCGGTGTCATTCTCGGATTCATGGCCTGGCGAAGCGGTCGAATCGGTCCCGCGATTTGGGCGCACGTCGGGTTCAATGTTGTGGCTGCCGCTGGACTGCTCTTTCAATTCGGTCCTACGTGAATGTCGTGACGACGGAATCAAGGATGCAAGTGGCACCATGGATCGGTTATGACTGAGGACGACCTCTCTACGCGACAAGTGCAGCCGCTGTCCGAGGCAGATCTCAACGATCCTGTCGTGGCCAGCCTCGGGCGAGCAATTGATCCGCCGAGTCGCCCGGCCCAGGCGTTGCATGCAGCAGGCCGTGCCATTCAATCCTTGGGACGATGGGGCCCCGAATCTTGGGTGTCGCTTGCGATCGTTGCCGGGTGCGTGTTGTTTACGTTCGCGCAACTGAGTCCGTCAGACATCTTCTCTTCGTCGACTCCCGCTGGAGGCGATATGGGTGCGCATGTGTGGGGCCCGGCCTACATGCGTGATCACTTGCTTCCCTCGTTCCGCGTTACGGGATGGACTCAGGATTGGTATGCAGGTTTTCCTGCGTATCACTTCTACATGGTGCTCCCGTCGCTGGCGATAGCTCTTTTGAGTTTTATTCTTCCTTACGGTCTCGCGTTCAAACTCGTTGCGATCAGTGGACTGCTCACTCTGCCGATCGCATGTTGGGCATTTGGTCGTCTTACTCGTCTTCCCTTTCCGGTTTCACCACTTCTCGCAGTTGGTGCGACTGCGTTTCTCTTTGATCGTTCGTTTTCGATTTATGGCGGGAACATTGCATCCACGCTCGCTGGCGAATTCGCATTCTCGATATCTCTGAGTTTTGCGATCGTTTTCCTCGGAGTGGTCGGGCGTGGACTTGAAACAGGACGTCAGCGAGTCATTGCGCCGATCCTCCTTGCGCTTACGGGTCTTTGCCACCTCATTCCGTTCTTGTTTGCAATCGGCGGAGCGATTGTGTGGATTGGGATCTCTCTCGCCCGTAAACCCGGGTTCTTCAAGCGGGTCTGGTGGTTGGCGTGCACGGGAGTCGTCGGAGTCGCGTTGATGGGATGGTGGCTCTTCCCGTTCTATTTGCGCTCCGGCTACATGAACGACATGGGCTGGGAAAAGAAGACGAATTACTCCGATCTGCTTTTCCAGAGAAGCACTCTTGATCCACAGTTAGTCAACTCGCCACCAATTCAGTGGGTTCTCGTGCTCGCGTTGCTCGGGCTTGTGATGTCGATTGCGTGGAAGCATCGAGGGGGAGTTTTTCTTGCTGTTCTTGCGGGCTCTGTAGCGATTGCATTCATTGTCTTGCCTCAGGGCAAGTTGTGGAACGCGAGGCTGCTGCCGTTTTGGTATCTCAGCCTCTATCTGCTTGCTGCAATTGGAGTCGCAGAATTAGGTCGGACAATTGCTTCTTTGTTGTCTCGCGATCCAGACACGCCTCGAAGGTCGGTAACAATCGCGACTGCAGTTGTCGCCGCACTCGCGGGTCTCACGGTCATCGCGATGCCGCTGCGCGCGATGCCCGAGAAAATTGCGCTGGGCCCTGTCAGCATCGAACTTGGTGGCGTTCAGAATGACGGTCGGTACCACTGGTTGTTCTTGTCGACGAAGGATTCGAGTTTCATTCCTTCTTGGGCTCGTTGGAACTTCAGCGGATATGAGGGGAAGCCGGCGTATCCGGAGTACCGCGACATCGTTCAGACAATGGACACTTTGGGTGAAACCAATGGTTGCGGTCGCGCCATGTGGGAGCACGAAGAGCAGCACGACCGATACGGCACACCAATGGCCCTCATGCTGTTGCCGTTCTGGACTGATGGCTGCATAGGTTCAATGGAAGGTTTGTTTTTCGAGGCATCGTCGACGACTCCGTACCACTTCATTAATCAAGATGAGCTTTCTTACGGAGCTTCGAACGCGCAACGCGATCTTCCGTATGTTCCAGGCGCGCCTGACCAGGTCCAGTTCGACCTCGGTATCGACCATCTGCAGATGCTTGGTGTGAAGTACTACATGGCGATCACTGAGCAGATGATTGCTTATGGTCAAGCGAATTCATCTTTGAAGCAGGTCGCACAATCAGGACCTTGGGTTGTTTTTGAAGTCTCGGATTCACCGTTGATCGAGCCGCTTGACAACGATCCAGCCGTTCTCACAGGTGTTGCACCGAAGCATTGGCTCGAGGCCGTGACGCCTTGGTACATGGATCCCACGGCATGGAACGTTTGGCCATCTTCTGGTGGACCGAAGCAGTGGCAGCGAATCTCCGAGGGTGAGACGCCGACGGCAAATCCCACAACTCCAGTGGCAGTGACAAACACACAATTTGGTCGCGACACGATTTCGTTTGATGTCACCAAACCGGGAACGCCGATTCTCGTGAAGGTTTCGTACTTCCCAAATTGGAAGGTCAGTGGGGCGGAAGGGCCTTGGCGAGTGGGACCGAACCTGATGGTTGTTGTTCCGACCTCCGAGAGCGTCACACTGAGTTACGGAACGTCAGTCATCGACTGGGGATCATGGTTTGTGACATTCCTCGGGTTCGTCGGCATTGTTCTGTTGTGGCGTGCTGGGCCCCTTGTCTTCCCCGAATTGGTGCCGTGGCGCCGACCACGGCCCACGCCCGATAGCGACGGCGACGGCGATACCGGGAGCGAAGATGATCGCGAGAGCAGCGTTGCGAGTGAGAGCGTTTTGTCAGCTGATGACGTCAGCGTTTCCGGCGATGCCGATCCGCGATGAGTTCCGCCCGCCGGATTGAACTCATCGCTGCGGCTGTCGCCGGGGGAGCACTGGCTGCGTACGCCGGATCTCGGTGGCAACGGGGGCTCTCGCCGCTGCGAGCCGACCTTGGTCGTCGGCGTGAGCTGCCTGTGGCCCCAGGAACGCTTCGTCTCAGCATCGTCATTCCTGCGTTCGGGGAAGCCGAACGCATCGGTGAGACCGTGCGTTTGTTGCGCGCTGGGCTCGAAGGATTTGTTTCTGGTCCCGAACTTGAGATCGTGGTCGTCGACGATGGAAGTGCAGACGGCACGGCCGAGGCCGCACGAAATGCAGGCGCAGACATCGTTGTTCGTCACCAAACGAATCGTGGGAAGGGGTCAGCGGTCCGTAGCGGTGTCTTGGTTGCAAATGGACGCAGCGTGGTGTTCACCGATGCGGACTTGTCGTATTCACCAGATCAGATCCCAGCAATTGTCGAGCTCGTTGAAAAGGGTTGGGATGTCGTCGTCGGGAGTCGTCGTCATAACGACACAACGACGCTGGTTCGTGCTCGTCGCCTGCGCGAGGTCGGTGGGCGCGCGATCAATCTGCTGACCCGAGCAGTTCTTCTTGGTCATTATCGCGACACACAGTGCGGCCTCAAGGGGTTCCGTTCTGATGTGGCGCGATTGATTTTCTCGCACACGCTCGTCGATGGGTTCGCATTTGATGTCGAGGTGTTTCATCTCATTGAGCGGTACCACCTGTCGCTGACCGAAGTTCCAGTTCGAGTCGAGAACTCGCCGCGCTCGACGGTGCGAGTCGCTCGTGATGGAGTGCGTCTCATCCGAGACCTCTTCCTCGTGCGGCGCTGGTCGGTTGAGGGTCGATACGACCTCACCGCCGACGATCTTTTGGTTCCAGATGCTGTGAACGGCGTCACCACCACCGAAAAGGACTGACCTCTCAACTAGGGTCGCACCCCATGGCTCCCCACGATGCTGCCGCCATGAACGCCATCTTCAAGGCGTACGACATTCGCGGCACCGTTCCCGATCAACTTGATGCGGCCCTTATGGAGCGCATTGGCGCTGCGTTTGCGCGATTCGCCGCCGACTCATCCGGCGCGTCATCGGTGTTGATCGCCCATGACATGCGGCCGTCAGGGCCGGATTTCGCCGAAGCATTCGCTCGCGGAGCAACCGGGCAAGGCATCGACGTCGTGCATTTGGGACTGGCCTCAACGGATCTTCTCTTCTTCGCCGCTGGTCATTTCGATATGCCAGGGGCCATGCTGACTGCCTCGCATAACCCGGCGCAGTACAACGGTGTGAAGTTGTGTCTCGCAGGAGCAAAGCCAATCGGAGCCGAAACTGGCTTGACGGAAATTCGTGACATGACCGTTGCCGGCCTCGAGTCGGTCGATGTCGCTGGCACCGTGTCGTCTCGTGACGATGCGCTCGGTGTCTTTGTGACCCACGTGCACTCTTTTGTCGATCCGGCGGTGTTGCGTCCGCTCCGAGTCGTCGCCGATACGGCCAATGGAATGGGCGGTCTTACTGCGCCAGCAGTTTTCGCCGGGCTGCCGTTTGAACTCGATGTCATCTTCGGTGAGCTTGATGGGACGTTCCCCAATCATCCCGCCGATCCCATTCAGCCCGAGAATCTTCGTGATCTACAAGCTCGGGTTCTAGAGACCAGTGCTGACGTCGGACTGGCGTTCGATGGCGATGCCGATCGGGTCTTTCTTGTCGACGATGAAGGTGAACTTGTTTCTGGCTCACTCACCACTGCAATCGTGGCGGACTCAATGCTTGCAAAGCATCCAGGTGAGATCGTTCTTCACAATCTGATCTGCTCGAAGGCCGTTCCCGAAATCATCGTGGAGCGAGGCGGTACTCCTGTCCGAACTCGTGTTGGTCATTCGTATATCAAGCAGGTCATGGCAGAAACCGGCGCATGCTTCGGCGGTGAACACTCTGGTCACTATTACTTCCGCGATAACTATCGGGCTGATTCAGGAATCATCGCGGCAATGGCGGTACTCGAAGTGATGTGCGCAACAGGTCAGAAACTGTCGCAACTTCGCAAGCCTTACGAGCGGTATTCAGCGTCGGGTGAGCTCAACACTCAAGTTCCAGATCCCCTTGCCGTCATCGAATTTGTTGCGGAGCGATTTGCAAACGCTGAACAAGATCGCCTCGATGGTCTCACGATCGATCTCACGACTGGGCCTGCTGCGGATCCTTCCGATCTGTGGTGGTTCAATCTCCGTCCCTCGAATACCGAACCCCTTCTCCGCCTCAACCTCGAGGCGTCTGACGACGCGGCGTGTGCTCGCCACGTCGCTGAAATCCGCGCCCTCATTACTGAAGCGGCCGGCTGAGTGATCTAAGGAGCCTTCATGTCACTTGATCCGCAATTGCTCGAAATCCTCGCTTGTCCTCAAGACAAGGGACCATTGCTGTACTTCGCCGATGAAAATCTTCTGTACAACTCGCGGTTGCAGCGCGGGTATGAAGTCCGTAGCGACATCCCGATCATGCTTATCGATGAAGCTCGAAGTATCGATGACTCCGAGCATGAGCGCCTGATGGCGAAGGCTGCAGCAAACGCGATTACTCCGACGTTTGAGGCCTGAGTGATCCTCGACACCGTCGGGATGTTCGATGCCGCTGCGGCATTCCCCGAGCAACTTGCGCGTGCGCTCGACGTTTCTCGTCGTGCGGTCGATGGTGCTGCGCTACCCCAACACGAAGACATCGCAAATATTGTGCTCGTCGGGGCAGGTGCGGCTGGTCAAGCCGGTGCGCTTGTTCTCGAGGCGGTAGGTCCGACTATTCCGGTTCCTGTCGTTGTGCATCGCGGTTACGGGGTTCCGAACTTCGTCGATGAATCGACACTGGTAGTTGCGATTTCATTCGATGGCGAGACCTCCGAAACCCTCCAAGCGGCGCAAGATGCTCTTGCAGATGGAGCGATGGTTGTTTGTGTGAGCGGGGGAGGGGAGCTGCGCTCGTGGGCATCAGCGAACAATCTCGTGCATCTTCCGGTGATGCCCGATGCCCCGGTTGAGCGCGCCGCGATTGGATCTCTCGCCGTGCCTGTCTTGGTGCTCCTTGATCGAGTCGGGATGTATCCGGGTGCCGAGGCATGGATTCAAGCGGCAATCACTCAAGCCACAGTTCGTCGAAACGAATTAATCACCGAAGAGAACTTTGCTCGTCGGCTTGCTCGGCAGCTCGGTCGAACATTTCCGATCATTTATGGCGGCAACGGGCCAGGTGGCACCGCAGCCGATTACTGGAAGGCGCAGTTCAACCAGAACGCAAAGGTTGCGGCCTTCTCGAATCAAGTTCCTGAACTCACCCATGATGAAATCGCAGGATGGGGTCAAGACGGCGACGTCACTCGCCAGATCTTTCAAGTGTTCATGCTCCGCCACGACTTCGAACATCCGCAGGTCTCGAGTCGGCTCGCGGCAGTGGAAGAGGTGCTCGTAGAGGTCGTCGGCGCTGTGCATGTGGTCGAAGCGGCGGGCGACGGACTTCTGGCCCAACTTCTCGACCTCGAACTCATTGGCCA
>CAIKHC010000157.1 GCA_903827085.1 uncultured Candidatus Nemicrothrix sp.
CCCATTTCTTGGATCGCAAGCACGGGATGACTCGACGTTGTCGATGCACGCAGGGCCTCGGCTAACTCGGTGAATCCATACTCGTACACGGCATCGAAAACGCCGTGCATATCGCCGAAGTGGTTGTAGATGCTCATGGGGGCAACGCCGGCTTCGGAGGCAAGACGACGCACCGTTACGGAGTCAGGCCCATCGGACCCGATGATTGCGAGCGCTGCCTCAACGATCGAACTCGTGACCTCTAGGGAGGGGGTTCGGTGGCGCAGGGGCGCTGAGGAGGAGCGTTTCGCCATAGCCATAAAGCGACTATAGGTCAATGTTCCACTTCTGTGGATCATCGTTCTATAGTCTGCGTTTCGCCCGTTTGCCCTTGGAGCTCCCGATGAATGCAGAAACCGTCTACCGCCGTCGATGGTGGATTCTCGTTGTACTTGCGCTGAGCGTGTTTCTCGTTGTCGTCGACAACACGATCGTGAACGTGGCACTGCCTACGCTCAGCCGTGACCTGGGCGCGTCCACGACAGAACTCCAGTGGATCGTCGATGCCTACAGCTTGGTCTTTGCCGGATTGTTGCTTGCGGCGGGCGGACTCGGCGATCGCCTCGGCCGAAAAGGAACGATGCAAATCGGCCTCATTATTTTTGCCGCGATGTCCGTTTGGGGAGCATTCGCAACCAGTTCAGGCCAACTCATCGCCGCTCGTGGGGCAATGGGTATCGGAGCAGCGCTCGTCTTTCCTGCAACGCTTGCGATTCTCACCAATGTCTTTACTGATCCAACCGAACGAGCGAAGGCCATCGGTGCATGGTCAGCCGTTTCCGGTATGGCGGTTGCTTTCGGACCCGTCACCGGCGGCTTGCTTCTCGAGCACTTCTGGTGGGGTTCGATCTTTCTTGTCAACGTTCCCATTGTTGCGATTGCACTACTTGCCGGTTGGTTTCTCGTGCCTTCGTCGAAAGATCCCGATGCCGGTGCATTCGATCGGGTCGGAACGATTACATCAATCCTTGCTATTGGCCTTCTCGTCTACACCGTGATCGAAGGACCGCATGCTGGTTGGACATCATTCAGGACGCTCGGTGGATTCATCGGTTCGGCGGCGCTGCTGGCGTTCTTTGTTTGGTACGAGCTTCGCCGCGAAAACCCGTTGCTCGATGTCCGTGTATTCCGTATTGCGCGATTCAGTGCAGCAGCAGGTTCGATTGCTGTTGCATTCTTCACCCTCTTCGGGTTCATCTTCATCGTCACGCAGTACTTCCAATTCGTGCGCGGTTACTCAACGTTGTCGGCGGGCCTACACACGTTGCCGTTTGCGATCTTCGCCGCGATCACCGCGCCAAACGCTGCACGGTTGGCGTTGAAATTCGGACCGCGCCGCGTCGTCGGTACTGGTCTGCTCACGATGATGATCGGATTCATCATCATTGGCTTTTGCGACGCCGATACCGCGTACTTCGGACCAGTGGTGATTTCGATGGCGTTCATCGCAACCGGACTCTCACTGGTTACGTCTCCATCGACCGCTGCTGTCATGTCTTCGCTACCGAAGGAGAAGGCTGGCGCTGGCGCAGCAGTCAACGACACCACGCGTGAAGTTGGTGGAACCCTCGGAGTAGCGGTTGTCGGAAGCGTGTTCGCTTCGGTCTACGCGCCCAAGATTGGCGAGTTCCTCACGAAGTTCCCGCAGGTTCCCGCCGATGCTGTTGCCGCCGCCAAGGCATCAATGGCGGCCGCAATCATCGTGGCCTCCCAAGCTCCTGACGAGGTGAAGCAGCTGTTCGAAGCGGCGGCCTCAGACTCCTTCATGCAAGGAATGCGACTTGCATGCTTCGTTTGTGCCGGTGTCGCCCTCGTCGGATCGATCGCAGCATTCGTCTTCCTGCCCGATCTGGAGTCACAAGAAGCCCCGCATCCTGGCGAATGGCCCGAGCTCGAAGACGCATAAGTGGCGACGGGGCCCGGGATCGCTCAAATCCCGGCTCTTTTGGGGCATGACGCTTGTCACTTCCGAATAGGGACAGTAATGTTTGTGCCTGTCGTCACCTCGGTGGCGGCTTAGGGAAGATCTCTATGACCGACCCTGCATTCGTTCGAGTGCGCCGTAGTCCGGTTCTACTTGCTGTACCGAGTGAACCATCCGACGTTTGTCGGGATTCCAGTCATCTACAAAGGGGAAATCAGTGCCTAAAGGCAATGGAACTGCGTCGGTGGATAGCCGACCAAAGCGCCGCTCACGTGGCGTGGTGTTGGTTGTGGCGCTCGTCGCCGTGCTCAGCATCTTTGCTGCCGCTTGCGGTGGCGGCCGATCCGATTCATCGGATGGAAGCACCAACACCACAGCAAAGTCGACCTCGTCAGGCTTTGGCACCCTTGATTCGCCTTGTGGCGCGGGTGACGCAAAGGGCGCAACCCAGCAGGGTGTCACCGACACCTCGATCACCATTGGTTACGGAGACGATGCGGGTTACGCAGCAGCTCCTGGCCTGAACAAAGAAATTTCCGACGCGATGAAGGCCATGATCAAGTGGTGTAACGATCAGGGTGGCATCAATGGTCGTCAGATCACTGGCAAGTACTACGACGCCGCGATCATGGAAGCCAACAACCGCATGACCGAAGCCTGCACACAGGTATTCATGCTCGTTGGTCAAGGTTTCTCGCTCGACTCCGTGCAGGAACAGACTCGTCTTGGTTGCAAGATGGCTTCAGTTCCCACCTATGCGGTGAGCGCTGCATTCGCCAACGGTCCCCTCATGGTGCAGGCCGTTCCGAACCCGGTCGACAAGACCCCGCTTGCCGGTGCTTACCAGCTTGCTGGTCTCTTCCCGGAAGCTGTGAAGAAGGCAGCGATCTTCACTGCGAACTATGCAGCAACCAAGGACTCCACCGACAAGGCCAAGACCTCGTTCACGACCGCAGGCTGGAACTTCCTTGACTGTGAACAGACCTACAACATCGG
This sequence comes from uncultured Candidatus Nemicrothrix sp., assembly GCA_903827085.1. Taxonomy (GTDB): domain Bacteria; phylum Actinomycetota; class Acidimicrobiia; order Acidimicrobiales; family Acidimicrobilacustridaceae; genus Acidimicrobilacustris; species Acidimicrobilacustris europaeus. The sequence continues at coordinate 2,960 of CAIKHC010000157.1, forward strand.
TGGCGAGTCCAACTGGACACCGTTCGTTCAGCGTCTGAAGGATTGCGGCGCAGAGGTTGTGTTCTTCTCTGGTTCACCTGCTCCCAACTTCCAGAACGTTCTTGATGCCGCAAAGGCCATCAACTTCACGCCGAAGTGGTACACGGATGCAAACTTCTACGACTCGACCTTTGCGAAGTGGAACACTGCTGGCAACGCCGACAACGTGTACGTGCGCATGGCGTTCTACCCGTTCGAGCAGGCTTCGGAACACCCGGCCGTTCAGCAATACCTTGACCTCATCAAGGCATCGGGCGGCAAGACCGGTCTTCTTGGAGCACAGGCCACCACGAACTTCCTCCTTTGGGCATCGGCTGCACAGGAGTGCGGAAGCACCCTCACCAGCGATTGCGTGATGGAAAAGCTCAAGGCCATCAACGAATGGGACGGCGGCGGACTTCACTCCAACGCTGATCCGGGCGCAAACCTTCCTCCTGACTGCGGCATGCTTGTC
>CAIKHC010000158.1 GCA_903827085.1 uncultured Candidatus Nemicrothrix sp.
CAGCGCGTCGAGTTCGTCGTTCATTTCCGAAAGTGCGTCGACGCCCTTGGCGACAACAGCTTCGGTCATGTCTTGAACGAGTGAAATGAAGTCGGCGGCCTTGGCCGAGAAATCAGTTTCGCTCTTGAGCTGCACGATGGCGCCAACCGAGCCGTCGACGACGACACAGACGGAACCTTGTGCATTCTCACGATCGCCAAGCTTGGCCACCTTGGCCAGGCCCTTCTCACGCAACCACTGCTTGGCGGCTTCAAAGTCGCCGTCGTTTTCGGTGAGCGCCTTCTTGGCGTCCATCATTCCGGCGCCAGTGATCTGACGAAGGTTCTGGACATCCTTGGCGGTGAATTCAGCCATTGGTTTTCAGGACTCCTGCGTGGTTTCGTTTGCTGGATCGGTCTGCGTGATTGCTTCTTCGGCGGTCGCACGTTCGGAAGCGATGCGTGCCTCGCGTGCAGCAGCAGCTTCCGTTGCCTGACGACGAGCGTCGGCCTGAGAGGCTTCGTGAGCTGCTTCTTCTTCTGGCGTGCGCTCAACAACAGCGGGGCCTTCAGGAGCAACAGCACCACGCTTGCGCGAAGCAATGAAGCGGCCTTCGTCGACAGCATCGGCGATCACGCGAGCCATAAGGTTCGCGGAACGGATGGCGTCGTCGTTACCCGGGATCACGTAGGTGATGATGTCGGGATCGCAATTGGTGTCAACCACAGCGACGATCGGGAGACCGAGCTTGTTTGCTTCGGTAACGGCGATGTCTTCCTTCTTGGTGTCGAGCACGAAGATGGCGCTGGGAAGGCGTTCCATGTTGCGGATTCCGCCGAGGTTGCGCTCGAGCTTCTCGAGTTCACGACTGATGAGAAGAGCTTCCTTCTTTGGCATCGCTTCGAAGTCACCAGAGTCGCGCATGCGCTGGTAGTCCTTCATCTTTGCGACGCGCTTCGACATGGTTTGGAAGTTGGTGAGCATGCCGCCGAGCCAACGCTCGTTCACATAGGGCATGCCGCAGCGGTCTGCATAGCTACGAACTGGATCCTGGGCTTGCTTCTTTGTGCCCACGAAAAGGATCGTGCCGCCGTCGGCGACGAGGTCGCGCACAAAGCTGTACGCAGTTTCGATACGGCCGAGCGTCTGCTCAAGATCAATGATGTAAATGCCATTGCGCTCGCCGTGGATGAATCGCTTCATCTTCGGGTTCCAGCGGCGGGTCTGATGACCGAAATGCACGCCGGAGTCGAGCAGTTGGCGCATAGTGACAACTGGTGCCATGAGGGTGTTCCTTCCCATCGGTTCGGAGGATCGCAGGCCCGTGCTGGCGTCTTCCCGGGTGGGAGACGACCGTGGGGTGCACGGCTGCGGATGTGTAGAGGTATGCCGATCGGGTGATCAACATGCCCGACGGTCGTCGGGCCGGGTTCCGAGTGTATGGGAGGGCCGGAAAATGGGCCAACTGACGAGCCGGCGGCTCAGTCGTCCGGAGGAATCGGCAGCACCCCTGCTGCCACCGCAGCGCTCGCCGCAGCCACGGTTTGGCCATATCTGATCGTTTCGGCCGTGACGAATGCCTTTGTAGCGGGGCCGAGCCCTTGACAGGTCGGGCCCAATCCGGCCACGGCAAGGCCGATTTCCCTTGTGGCTGCTGGGTTTGAGGCAAGAGTGCCGTGGGCCTCTTTCCCGATATCGGTCGGCAAGATGATGCTGGCATCAGCGGTTTGGTCGATTGCGGCCGAACCGGGCACCACGAGATCTCCCGATCCCCCGATCGTCACAAATCGGACCCCTTCGGGCATCGGGCGCTGATGAAGTTCATCAATGATCGGCGAGGTCTCCGCCAGATCGGAGATTGCAGGAAGGTGATTGGTGAGTTCATCGGCCGCTCCGGCAGCGCGAACCCGAGACAACGCCGCTGCACCTCCAGGGCTCTCACCGAGAGCAACAACCCCCGTCGCCAACGGAGCGCCCTGTTGCGGAGACGACAGTGTGACCAACGTGTCGACCTCGGAAGGAAGTCGACCAGTTGCGCCGGAACGTTGCACCGCAAGACGAGCGACCACGCCGCCTTGAGAATGGGCGACGACATCGATGGGCATTCCCGGCTGTGCAGCCGCAACCGACTGCAGCAGCGCCGATAAACGGTCGGCCGAGGTTCCGACCGACTGCTGACTGTCCAACGAATCAAATGGGCGCGTTGCAATCGCATGCAACGAATGGCTCGAGACTGTCCGCAGATTGTCTGATTGGTCCGCGTCCACACGTGGTGCTTGTCCGCCTTGGTAGGAGTAGCGAACAACGTCGCCATCGGCGTATCCAAGCGATTTCGTGTCGACCTCCCACGCCGTGTTTGCGTCACTTGAAGTTCCGAGTCCGCTCACCAACACAACAATTCGCCGCGATTGGCGAACAGGTACTTGCGTTTCCGGTGGCGTGCAGGTCTCTTGATCGTGAAGCCACTTCGCGAACGCGTCAACCGTCCGCAGCGCATGTGTCGTCGGATTCAATTCGACGAGATAGTGCGCAACGAGCGCGGTTGTTTGCGAAGTCCAGGCTGATGTCACCGAGAGTGCAGCGGCGCCGGTGTCAAGAAAGACGTCGAGCAACGTACGTCGCTCTCGAGCCCCCAAACTCTCAAGTCCCTGATCAGTACCGGGAACGAGACGGGCCCGTGGTTGCAACAAACCTGCGAGCAATGCTTCGGGATCAAGGTACCTGTCGTCTTGCGCACGAACGCCAAAATGGAATGGGCCACCGGCGATGCCGATGACATCACCAGCACGTACCTGATCGCCCGCAGCGACTGTGAGTGAAGCAAGGAACGAAGAACTCGTGCGCAATCCATCGGTGTGTTCGATCGTCACGTGGAGAGCACCACCTACCTCTCCGGCAAAGATCACGCGCCCATCGGCTGATGCTCCGACCTGCGCACCAGCGCTCGTGCCGTAATCGATG
>CAIKHC010000159.1 GCA_903827085.1 uncultured Candidatus Nemicrothrix sp.
GTCACTCCGTATGACCCAAGCGCTGCTACCACCCGTTCGATCATCGGAACGCGAACGACCGGAAGCATCTGCTTCGGGAGATCATTTGTGAGGGGGCGCAGACGAGTGCCGAAACCTCCGACAAGAACAACGGCTCTCACTGGCCCGCCGCAACCGTTGTGGCTGTGGTCGGAGCAGTGTCAGTGCTGCCTGCTGCGATAGTCGTTGAGGAACCATTTGCGGGCGCGGCTGGGTCGATCGTTGAGACCGTCGGGTCGAGGGTGACGGTGGTCGGATCGATGTTCAGGTTCGGCGTGTCTGCGGGCATCCGAGCGATGACGACCAGAACAATGCCGATAACCACCGCAGCCGCAACAGCAAGAGGAAACGCCAGCTTGCGCTTCGGACGTGATTCGACCTGACCGCTCTCTCGGGCCAGTCGGGCGGTCTTCTTGGCCTGAGATGCTTTACCCATAGGCCGCCAATGTTAGCGGTCGGTGCCCTTGTGCCCGGTCAGAGTCTGTTCAGCGTCGCAAACGACGCTGAACAATCAATTCGGCAAACAGATTCTCGTAGGACTCAGCAACTGCAGCCGGTGACGCCCATCGCTCGACAAAGAGTCGCCCCGACGCCCCCATCCTCTCGGAACGCTCGCGATCATCGAGAAGTTCGGCCAGCGCAGCGCGGAATTCAGCGGGGCTATCGGGCGGAACAGCGATGCCAGCCCCGGCGCGTTCAATTGTTCGCTCTACTTCGGTGCCCGCGTCGACGCTGGCCACAATTGGTCGCCCTGCCGCAAGGATGGAATACAACTTTGACGGAACACTCGACCAGGCCAAGCCTGCTCGAAGCGGCACAACATGAAGGTCACCTGCAGCCAAGACTTCCGGCAGACGTTCAATTGGCTGCATGTCAATGAATCGCAGGTTGGAAAGATTCGCCGCCTCGCGCTCTAGGTCGGGTCGAGCCGATCCCCCTCCATTAATCACGAACACAACATCGGGCCGCGATGTTTCAAAGGACCGTGCAGCGTCAAGCACAAGATCCAGCGACTGCGAGAACCCGACGTTGCCCGCATACATCACAACGGTCTTGCCGATCAGCCCGTAGTCCTCGCGATAGGAGTTCTCCCGCGCTGCCGGCCGAATCGCGTTGGTATCGACGAAATTTGGGATGACACGAACTTTTGCTGCTTGAAGTTCTGCCCGCTCACCTTCAAGACCAATCGTGATCTTGGCTCGTACGTTTGCGGCCAGATCATCGGAAAGAACCGTCACTGCGTCGGACATCCGGTAGCTCGCTCGTTCAAGCGCTCGGGCTCCTCGAATTACGCGATCACCGGTGAGAAGTCCGAGTTCGATCGCGACATCAGGGAAGACATCCTGGATATTGAAAACCAGAGGCACACGCCTTGCCGTTGCCACCATCCGTCCAGCCATACCCAGCGTGAGGGGCGGCGACATCGCCAACACGGCGTCGGGTCGCACGCGGCTGAACGTTCCGACGATTGTCGCGAGCGCCGTGAAGCCGCCGAACGCAAGCGCTCTGGCTGGGATGTTGCGCTTATCGGTGGGAAAGGGATGTACACGGCTGATGCAGCCCCACTCGGTGCGCTCAGTGCGAACGAGTTGACCCTCCCATCCGGGATCAATTGCGTGGTGCTGATACCAAGGCAACGACGTCACCACGTGCAAGCGGTGCCCACGAGCAATGAGTTCATGAGCGATACGCGACATGACGACACCTGTCGGCGCGACATCGGGATCAAAATGGGGACAGATAACGAGAAGATTCACCGGTTCTCCCGGTAGACGGAAAGGAGAGACTGCGCAGAAACCGACCATGCAAAGTGCGTCACACGATCGAATCCGCGTCGAGCAAGAACGGTACGTTGCGCAGGGTCTTCGATGAGTGCACCCAAAGCGTTCGCCCAACCTGCCACGTCAATCGGGTCGACGAACTCGGCGGCATCGCCTGCAACTTCCGGCAGTGACGCCGCATCGCTGGCCACAATCGGGCACCCACGGCTCATCGCTTCAAGCAATGGCAGTCCAAATCCTTCATAGAGCGACGGAAACGCCATCATCATGGCCGTTCGGTAAAGAAGGTCGAGATCAGACTCAAGCACTCGGCCCGTGCGAATCACTTTCGAATCGAGCCCATAGGCCTCGATAGTTGATTGAACAACCGAATCGCTGGACCCCGCGCCACCGGTGAAGACCAATCGGACCTCATCATGCTTCTCGGCTATCTGAGCAAATGCGGCGACCAACGTCACGTGATTTTTATGCGGATAGGTGATCGCCGGATAGATGATGAATGGCCGATCCTCCAGATCGAATCGAACAAGCAACTCACGTAATCGCAGCGCATCAAACGCTGCGCCCGGGTCGGCAATGCCACACGGAACAATCCGAATCTGCTCCGCAGGCAGACCAACACGGTTGATCGCGTCGTTCGCCACATAGCGAGAAAGACACACCACGAATTTGGCTCGCCTCAATGACCGAGGAGCAAGGAATCGGATGTAGGAACCTTTGATGAGCCCGAACCTTTCAGGGTTCGCTAACGGCTGCAGGTCATGCAGGGTCAGTGCTCCGGGAACGGTCCGAACCGCTGGCATTGTTCCGCCGGCATGGTGCACAAGCGCACATCGGTCGACTCGTGATCGAATCGCGAGCCAGGTGGACTCGGCGATGACTCTCAGCACCCGCGATGAACCTGAAACGGGCGCGACAACTGTTGTGAACCTAGAAACGATTTCGGGATGCGCGGAACTGAACCGTTTATTCACGTACAAGATCACATCGACGTCGACTGAACCCACGTCTGCAAGCGCCGACAGAAGTCGAACGGTGTATTCCTCGCTACCACCGACCTCGCCGGGAACCAGCCAGAGGAGATTGACTCCGACGCGTCGACGCAAGGAACTAGTCATGCCATCGCCGCTTCGTACGCCGATTGCAGCGCTTTTGCAGTCTTGTCCCAGGTAAAGAGTGACGTCGCTCGATTCAATCCTGCACGCCCTAGGCGATTGCGCTCTTCATCGTCGGCAAGAAGCCGATCAATTTCCGCTCGGAGAGCATCGACATCGGATGGATCAACAACTACCCCGCAATCACCAACGACTTCTTCGGTCGATGTTCCGGAAGACGTAATCACCGCTGTGCCTTGCGCCATGGCCTCGAGCACAGGTAATCCGAAGCCTTCCTGACGACTTGGGAAGACGAAGAGCTCCGCCGCCGCCTGTAATTCCGAGAGCGTCTCTGGTTCAACGAACCCGACCCGAACAACGCGAGATCCAAGTCGGCCAAGTTGATCGTCGATCTGCTCGTTCCAGCCCTCGGGACCAGCCAAGACGAGCGTGACGTCACGATCCTTGATGCCTTCAAATGCAGAAAGCAGCACTGGCAGATTCTTTCGCGGCTCGATTGTCCCGGCCCACAACACATAACGGCCGTTGATCCCCAACCGAGAACGCATTGCCATGATCGCTGAGGATGCAACCTCTTGCGGGTCAATACCCCATGGCACTAGTCGGATCTTCTCGGGATCAAAACCGTTGTCGATGCAGTCGTCGATCGTTGCTTGTGACGGACACACGATGATGCTTGCATCACGTCGAGCGAGATCAATCGCTCGACGAAAGAACGAGACGCCGCGGCGTGTGAATTGCGAAGGATCACGGAGAAAGGCGAGATCATGGACAGTCACAACAATCGGTGCCGTCGCCGGTGGCATTGCCATCCCGGTTGCGTGGATCACGTCGACTCGCCCAGTGGCGTGTTCCACGTCTGGCCAACGGAGTCGATGCCACGACTCATAGAGCGCCAACCTCGGGAGAGGGATCTGCTTCACCTCAATCGAGGGTCTCCAAGCCGATGCTGGAGGCTGCCGATGACGCGCGCTCACTCCGACAAGTTCGAGAGAGGTGAATTGCTGAAGAGCGGTAATGCTCCCAAGGGCGGCTCGGGCCGTGCCGCCGGGGACGGCGTGCCAACACTGCTCGAGGGTGATCGCAACCCGACGACATCGCTCCATGGGCGGTCCAGTCTCCCACGGAGCTGGCGGGTCTCCCGTCATCACCGCCAGGCCAACCCGAGAGGTGCCGTGCCGGTCAGTAGGGTGAGCGCATGGAGTTTGTGCCTGACACCGCCTTCTGGAACGACCGCAAGGTCCTCATCACCGGAGGCCGCGGCTTCCTCGGCCAAGCAGTGGTCGATCAGGTACGTAACCGGGGCGCCCGAGAACTCTTCACTCCATCAAGTGCCGAGTACGACCTGCGTGACCGCACTGCCGTTCGCCAACTCTTCGCCGACACCAGACCAGATCTCGTGATCCACCTCGCTGCCCGAGTGGGCGGCATCGGCGCCAACATGGAACGCCCCGCAGAGTTGTACCTCGACAACCTCCTCATGGGTACCTACGTGCTCGACGAAGCGCACCTGCAGAACACTCCAAAGACCGTGATGGTTGGAACGATTTGCTCGTATCCAAAATTCACACCCGTCCCGTTTTCGGAAGACTCGCTGTGGCAGGGCTACCCCGAGGAAACGAACGCCCCCTATGGCATCGCGAAACTCGCTCAACTCGTCCAAGTACAAGCCAACCGAGCTCAGTACGGACAAGATGCGATCTACCTCATGCCAACAAATCTTTACGGGCCACGCGACAAATTTCATCCCGCTGTCTCGCATGTCATTCCTGCGCTCATCAAGAAGGCAGTCGACGCCAAAGAAGCAGGTGCCGATTACCTCGAGGTTTGGGGCACTGGTTCAGCGAGTCGTGAATTTCTCTTTGTCGATGACGCAGCCGAAGGAATCGTGCTCGCCTCAGAGTTTTACAACAGTGACCAGCCGGTCAATCTCGGCGCCGATCGAGAACTCCCCATTCGAGAACTCGTCGAAATCATTGTGAAGCTTGTCGGATTCGAAGGCGAGGTTCGTTGGGATACCACGAAGCCCGATGGCCAACCCCGACGAGGCGTTGACGGCTCCCGGGCTCGCGACCAATTCGGTTTCCACGCAGACACAACGTTCGATGAAGGTCTGAAACAGACCCTCGACTGGTTTCTCGCCAATCGGCAAGAAGCCGAAGCCCGCCCCATTTAACGATTCAGCCGCAGGTCTGGCCCTCGGGTACCTGCGGAATGAACTCGCTCAATGTGGTCGTCGTGATTGACTGCGTCGTAGACGTTGTTGCCATTGTCGACGACGTTGCACCCGATCGAACTGTTGAGGAAGTCGAAGCAACGGTGGTTGTCGTCGTAAGGAAACTCAGATCGGGAGCTTCGTTTGGCGACGGAATCGGACGCAGTCCGCGAAACACATCGAACATCGGCTGCGAAGCAGCAACGTTGAGTTCAAGAACGCTTGCCGCCCCCTTGAAC
>CAIKHC010000160.1 GCA_903827085.1 uncultured Candidatus Nemicrothrix sp.
GCTGCCGAGACCCATGCCGCCGAAGCCGAGGGCGCGCTGCAATCGTTGTCAGTTGCGCAATCCCAGCAACAGGCATACGCGAGTCAAGTACGCCAGCGACTTGACGAGACGCTTTCTGACGCCGCCTTCCTTTCACGGATGGATGCGGAATTAGGTCGACAGATCGCCGCCGAAGCCGCTGCCCTTGCGAGGGCAGTCGTCGGTGTTCCGAGTTCGGGTTCTGGTTCTGGCTCGTCGAATACCACCACTCCTCCCTCAAGTGGCTCGGGAACGACAACAACGACACCACCAAGTGGGAACAACCCGTATCCGACCCCAGCGCTCACGACGGTGAGTGGAATCACTGTTGCCTCGAGCGTTGCCGACCGTGTTCGCGGGTTGATGAACGCTGCATCCGCAGACGGCATCAGCCTGAGTGGTTACGGCTACCGAGATTTCAATTCCCAGATCGCGTTGCGCCGCCAGAACTGTGGAACGACTCAGTACGCCATTTGGGAGATGCCCCCCGACGCGTGCTCACCCCCAACGGCCCGACCCGGGTACTCCTACCACGAGCGCGGTTTAGCCATTGATTTCATGGCCAATGGCCGGTTCATCAATTCTCGGAGCAATCCCGGATTTATTTGGCTTGCGGCGAATGCGGCTCGGTTTGGGTTCTACAACCTGCCAAGCGAGCCATGGCACTGGGACACCCGCGGGACCTGACCTTCGGCACCTCCTGCACGGAGCGGTACGCTGAAACTGTGAGTAGCACCGCAGTTCGTCTCTCGATTACCGAATCCGACGTCAGTGAACGCCAAGACACTCGGCCGTCTGATCCTGGTCTTGAAGAGGGCAAAGTCGCGCACATCATTCGCAAGGACGATCAAATGCGCGGCTATGTGCTTGGTGAGGAAATCACCGCACTGTGCGGCGAGAAGTTCATCCCCACCCGCGACCCCTATCAGTACCCCGTCTGCGAGGGCTGTCGTGCGGCACTCACGATGATGAACGGCAGCGACTAACTCGATCGGGCCGATGCTCATCGACGGAACTCGGGCGCTAGGGTCCGTTTCGTTGGAGCCGAGGGCAGTTTGGGCGAGGGGGAGTTATGTATCCGGGAGAGTACGGGCGTACAACGCCGAATAAACCCGCAGTGATCATGGGATCTTCGGGAACGGTCGTGACCTACGCCGAACTCGATGAACGTTCACGACGACTGTCTCGCTTACTTCACGAGCGCGGTCTTGTTCGCGGCGACATGGTGGCGATATTCGCCGAGAACCATCCCCGCTACTTCGAAGTTGCGTGGGCCGCGCTGCGTTCCGGCATGTACCTCGTCACCGTGAACCGCTACCTACAGGCCGAAGAAGCTGCCTACCTCATCACTGATTCGGGCGCGAAAGCATTCATCTCGACGACGCAACAGTCGAAGGTTGCGACCGAGATGTTGGAGTTCATTCCTGATTGTCAGATTCGGTTGATGATGGACGGAACCGTTGACGGGTTCGAGTCGTACGAAGACGCGATTGCGTCGGCGAGCGATGAAGTCTTTGCTGAACAACCTCGTGGCGACTTCATGCTCTATTCCTCGGGCACGACCGGTCGGCCGAAGGGAATTAAGCGCGCGCTTCCCGATCGAACAATTGATGATGGCCAGGGCGGAACGATCTCGTTGCTCTTGCAATTCATGTTGGGGATGAACTCTGAGTCGATCTACTTGTGTCCGGCGCCGCTCTATCACTCGGCGGCAATTATTTGGTCCTGTGGTGTTCACGAAATTGGCGGCACGGTTGTCGTACTTGAGAAGTTCGACGCCGAAGAGTTCTTGCGCATCGTCGAACGCGATTCGGTGACACACGCACAGGTTGTTCCCACGATGATGGTCCGAATGTTGGGTCTTCCCGACGAGGTCAAGTCGAAGTACGACTTGTCGAGCCTTCAACTGATGGTTCATGCCGCGGCGCCGTGTCCGCCAGAGGCCAAACGGCAAATGATCGAATGGCTTGGCCCGATCGTGAGTGAGTACTACGCAGGCACCGAAGGCACCGGAATGACATTCCTTACGTCCGAGGAGTGGCTGGCACATCCAGGTTCGGTCGGTAAGCCGATTAATGGCATCCCGCACATTTGTGACGAGGAAGGGAACGAGGTCGAGACCGGTGGAACTGGTCTCGTCTATTTCGAACAACCCCAAGCCAATTTCGAATATCACGGAGATCCGGAAAAGACGAAGGACAGTCGCCATCCGCAGCGTGAAAACTGGATGACGCTTGGTGATATTGGGTATCTCGACGAAGACGGCTTTCTCTACCTCACCGACCGGCGTGCGTTCACGATCATCTCGGGCGGCGTCAACATTTATCCCGCTGAAATCGAGTCAGCGCTGATCATGCATCCCGACGTTGTCGACATTGCCGTCTTCGGACTTCCCGATCCTGAGTTCGGCGAGTACGTGCACGCGGTTGTGCAACTCGAGCCGGGGATCGCGGCAGACGATGCCACCGTTGAGGCTCTGCGCGCGTACGCCCGTGAACACCTTGCTGGTTTCAAAGTTCCTCGCGTCTTCGATTTCCGTGACGAGTTGCCTCGATTGCCAACCGGCAAGCTCTACAAGCAACAGATCCGCGACGAGTACCTCGGTCGGTGACTGAATGGATGTCGATCGTTGTCGTCGTCGACCCTGTCGAAGTCGATCTCGTTTCTGGACTTCTGTGGGACTTAGGCGTCAGTGGCATCGAGGAACAACCGCTGCCTGACGGTGCTGTTGAACTCCGAATTGGTTGCGAGAAGACCATTGCGCAACACGTTCTAGAGGTGCTGGCCGAGCGATGGGCACCAAACGCCGAACCCGTTGCTGCCGATGAAGGTCTCGATGCATGGCGTGATCATGCACAGGTGTGGCGAATCGGTTCGACGGTCATCGTTCCGCCGTGGTTAGAGACGCCGATCGATGTCGACGAGAACGACCTCGTGATTGTGATTGATCCGGGACATGCCTTTGGTAGCGCGTCGCACGAAACCACCCGGATGTGTCTCGAGGCGGTTGTCGACCTTGTGACTCCGGGGTGTGCCGTGGCCGACATCGGATGCGGAAGCGGAATATTGGCGATCGCCGCAGCGCGCCGTGGCGCAACGATGGTGGTCGCAACCGACATTGCTGCCGACGCAATTGTCGCAACGCTCGATAACGCACTCACGAACGATGTTGCTGATCTCGTTGAGGTGTCGACAGCAACGATTGATGAACTCGACCCAACGACATTCGATGTTGTTTTCGCCAACATCGGCGCCGCCACGTTGGCTTCGATGGCAACTGCATTGGTGCAGGTAACCAAACCCGAGGGTGTTCTGGTGCTGAGCGGACTACTTGGGGAGCAGGTCGAGACCGTCATCTCCTCCTTCGAGCAGAGTGGTGCTCTTCGAACCGAGGTTCGTGCTGATGGCGAGTGGCGAACCGTTCTTATGAAACGACCGCGCTGACAAACGGCGCGCTGCGTCACGAAAAGGTTCACGACTGGCGCTAGGTTTCGGTCATGGCTGACACCAAACCAACCGTGACCATTCCCGACACCGCCCCTCCGGCTGACCTCGTCCTCGACGACATCGAAGTTGGAACCGGCACCGAAGCTGTTGCCGGCGCCAACGTCACCGTGCACTACGTGGGTGTGGCCTGGAGCGATGGCCAGCAGTTCGACGCGTCATGGGACCGCAACGACACCTTTGAGTTCCGACTCGGTGCTGGCCAGGTCATCGCTGGTTGGGACCAAGGTGTTGCCGGCATGAAGGTTGGCGGCCGACGCAGCATCACGATTCCTTCGCACCTCGGTTACGGCGATCGTGGCGCCGGTGGTGTCATCAAGGGCGGCGAAACTCTCGTGTTCGTCGTCGATCTTCTCAACGTCGGCTGATCACCGAACTACGAAATCGCTGAACGCCAGCGCGAATAGCGGCTGGGTTTCGGCCAACTGGTGACTTCGGGCAGAAGCGGCTCGAGGGTTCCGGCACGCACCGAACCGACCCACACGCCCGCTCCGTAGGCCATGTCATCGGCCAAGCGAAGGGCCAC
>CAIKHC010000161.1 GCA_903827085.1 uncultured Candidatus Nemicrothrix sp.
TCGATGCGGTCGCCAAGTCCGAACATGTCGACAAGGTCATCGGCGTAGTCCTGCCAATCGACGGTTTTGTGAAGGCGAGCGACGTATTCGATGTGTTCACCGAGACTGAGGTCGTCGTACAACACCGGATTGTCAGGCAGGTACGAGAGCGCAGCGCGCGCATGGACGGTGCCGGCGGGGCTACCCGCAATGAATGCCCAACCGTTTGTTGGCTCGAGCATCCCGGCGGCGAGTCCGAGGAACGTTGACTTTCCGGCGCCGTTGGGGCCAACCAACATCACGAGTTCGCCCGTGCCGATGACGAGATCAAGTTCGGTCATGAGTCCCATGCCATCGCCGTAGTCCTTCGAAAGGTCGAGGGTCTGCAATGCCGCGTCGGGTTTCAGGCGCGGCTCAGTTGCGGGCGTGGGTGGTTGTTTGGGTAGTGCGAATGCTGAGGTCACAGGTGCTTCGGCTTCCGTGTGCGCAAGTAAAGGATGGCACCGCCGACGGCGAACAGTGAGTACACCGTTGCATTGCCGACTTTGGTGGTGTTGATGGCGTTGGGGTCAGACCCAGCGCTGAGCAGGGGCAGGAGGGCGATGATCGTGATGGCCGGAGGGATGATGAGGCGGGCGATCATGACCCAGCCCATGACATCGGGGCCAAGCCCGGCAAGACCGGCCATATTGGGTGCGCCTTGAGCGGTGCTAATCATTGCCGAGACTGCGGCAGCGAGAGCGACCGGCACAAACATGATGAGCGCGAGTTTCCAAACAACAGCGAACGGGACGAGGATCAGCGCAGAGGCGGCGACGATGGCGCAGATAAATGCCATGACGACAAATGCCGCAGCAACATGTTGCAGAATCAACACACCAGGCGCTTCAGGGAAACTTTCCCACCGAGTGGGGTGATCAACTTCTTGAGCTGTTGGTTCCGATGCGTCATAGGCCACGAGGTAGAGCGCAAGCCCGGCAACGATGATCATTGGAATGGTGCCGCGCCACAATGCTCCGAGTGAAAGTCCGGCGATGACGCCGAACATCGCCATGCGAAGGAGTCGGGGGAGGGGGAATCGCAGGTAGCTCTGCCAATCGCGTTTCCATGTTGGGGGAATGAAACTCTTCTTTTTCGATCGGCCAATTCGAATCCAAGGACGGAGTCGAGCGTTCTCTTGAGACAACTGCCGGCGAAGAAGCACAACGGTTCGAACGTCTTGAAGTGTGACGGCGAAGCGCAACTGCGAAACGAGTCCGGCGCGACGCAATGCATGCTCAATCGAAAGATCGCCAATTCGGGAAAGTCCTAACCAAACAACTACCGCTACGACCACGATGCTGATGAGAGCGAACGCTCGGAAGGTGATTGGCCAGAACGCAATGTCGGCCAAGAGCGTGAAGGGCGAGGTTGTCCGCTTGCCTAGAACATCGAGCGCAGACCACGCGATGAGGACAGCAGCAAGGATGTTGGCGGGCCACCAACGAAGACGTCGACCCGATGCAGCGAGTGCAGTTGCAGAAGCAAGGACCCCGACAAGAGCAAACGAGAGAGCTCCGCACGCAATTGCCGCAGCGGGATTGACGGGGAGTCGATACGCAGCGACTTCGCCGATGATTGCGCCAATCACGGCGCCGGCGAATGCCATGAATCGAAGTTGTTTGATGGCCGGACCACGAACAACCGATTCGCGCGGAACCGGTGCATTGAGTTCGTGCATGACGACTGGCGCTTCGAGCACAAGCGGTCCGCCGCGGCCTCCTGAGCGCAAGCCAACGCCTATTGCAATCGCGAATCCGAGCCCGAGCCACATCGGTGCTTCATTGGCAAAGCTCAGAGCCTCTTCATTGGTGAGTCGATTGTCCGGGAGTTGACTCACTGCGAAAAGGACGAAGATCACCGCAGCGAGGCCAACCATGTAGACCCGATAGACCGCATCGATCCAATGGACTTGGGAAAGTCGGTTGTGGCGTCGAGTTCGCCGCAGGTCCTGCAGCGCTTCGGTGGGAGTCTCGACGTCGGTCACGGTCTAGGAATCTACCGGCGATGCGAGAGGGCTCAGTTCGACGCCCGTTCGGCCTCTTCGGTCAGTTCCAGCCATTGCTCTTCTGCGGTGTTGAGTTCAGCGAGAACTGCGGTCAATTCCCCGCCTAGGCGAGTGAGTTCGACATGGTCGCCGCTGACCGCGAGATCGGCCACTTTCAGTTCAAGGCGGTCTTTTGCCTTCGTGAGACGCTTGATTTCCTTTTCAAGGTCCTTGATGAGGAACCGCAACGTGCTCGGGGACCGTGTCGCTGGTTTCTCTGAGGTTTTCGCCTTTGAGGACTTCGACGTTGAGGACCCTGACGAGGTGGTGGGGGCTTTGCGTGGATCTGCAATGCGTCCTCGAACCATGGAGGCGCGGCGCTGTTCTTCCCATGCGGCGTATCCGCCCGGGCGACGTGATGGTCGGGCGTGACCGTCCATCACGATGACATCGGCAACAGTTCGTTCGAGAAAGGCGCGATCGTGGCTTACGACAATGAGGGCGCCAGGCCAGTCGTCGAGAAATTCCTCAAGAACGCGAAGTGTGTCGAGATCGAGGTCGTTCGTCGGTTCATCGAGTAGCAGCACATTTGGTTTCTGAGCAAGCACGAGCAGGAGCTGAAGCCGCCGGCGTTCTCCTCCGGAAAGAAGTTCGATCGGCGCCCATTGCGCATCGCCATCAAACCAAAACGACTCAAGAAGTGCTGCGTCCTGCCAATCAGGTTCGCGGCGACCACCGGTGATTGCTTCGCGAACGCGTTGGCGCGGATCAAGTTCCACTCCGATTTGGTCGTAGTACCCGATACGAACTGTTGAACCAACATCGATCGTCCCTGCTGTGGGCGAACGTCGGCCAGCAATGAGATCGAGGAGAGTTGACTTTCCTGCACCGTTCGGGCCAATGAGTCCGAGTCGTTCTCGATTGTCGAGCAAGAGTTCAACATCGCTGAACAACGGCGATGCCCCGTCGTGGTTGAACGAAACGTCGGCGAGGTCAACGACTTTGTCTCCGAGCCGCGGTGTCCCGAACCAAAGATCGGGAATGCCAGAACGCGCTGCGGGCTCTGCGCGAGTTTCTACCAACGTTGTTGCCGCGTCGATTCGCGCTTTCGGTTTGCTGGTTCGTGCCGGAGCACCGCGTCGGAGCCAAGCCAATTCTTTGCGAGCGAGGTTCTTGCGCGTGGTTTCTTGTGAGACGGCTTGTTCTTCACGTAGAGCGCGACCTTCGAGGTAACCGGCGTAGCCGCCGTCATGAAGATACGAGCGACCGCGGTCGAGTTCGAGCACTCGATTCGTGACGCGATCAAGCACGTGTCGATCGTGGGTCACCAGTACGAGTCCACCGCGGTAGCTATCGAGTCGATCTTCGAGCCACGCGATCGCGTCAATGTCGAGGTGATTTGTAGGCTCGTCAAGAATGAGCAGGTCGCTAGGAGCGACAAGGGCGCGTGCGAGGGCAACCCGTTTGGCCTGGCCGCCTGACAACCGACCGGTGTCAGCGTCAGTGAGTGAAGCCATGCCGAGATGGTCAAGTACGGCTGCGGCTTCCCAGTCGCGTTCTGCCACTTCTTCGACGGCGGCAAGAACACTGCCGGTTGGCAACACCGGGCGCTGGGGGAGCGTGGCGATTCGAACGTCGCGGCCTCGGCGGACGGCACCCGACTCGGGAGTGACCTCGCCGGTGATCACCGACAGCAGCGTGGACTTTCCTGTTCCGTTGAGGCCAACGATCCCTAATCGGTCTCCCGTCGAGAGGGTCAGCGACACATCAGTAAAGAGTGGGCGACCGGGACGGGCCATTGCTACTCGGTCGACATCCACGCAGATCATTCGTCCGAGGCTACGGCCAGTCGGAGACCCACTGATCCCCTGTGATGCCGGGGTGTCGAGGAGTAGCGTTTCATCCGGTCCATCGGGGGATGGATCACTCACCTCATGACTGATTCCTCATCGACCACAATCGCTCAGATTGAGCCGTCTCGAACCCGTGCGCTCTCGCGCCTGCGTCGCCGAGTTTCTGATTCATCCAATCAACGGCCTGGCTGGACCGACAACTGGTGGTCACCTCTCGTCATCTTCTCGGCCGTAGGCGTTCTCGTTTGGATTGCACTCTGGTTCGGCTACAACCACCTCACTCACGATGCTTTTTTCCCGATGCGTCAAGGAGTCGGTGATACGTGGTTTGGTGGCTTCGCCCGATGGGATGCCGAGTGGTACCGCACGATTGTTCGTGAGGGATACGTCTACTACCCCGGCGTACAGTCTTCTGTTGCGTTCTGGCCGACGTATCCCACAGTCGTCAGCATCTTTAGTTGGGCATTTCCCAGCATCTACATCACTGGAATAGTGGTGACGGTACTCAGCGGAGCAACGGCCGTTGTGTTGCTGCGCAAGTGGGCGCGTGTTTTTGTTTCGCGCGAAATTGCCATCACTGCTGTGATTCTTCTCTGTGTCTTTCCCTACAGTTGGTATCTCTACGGAGTTGTGTATTCCGACGCGTTATTTGTTGCGACAGCGATCGGTGCGTTCTATCTCGTTGAGAAGGATCGCTACTTTTGGGCAGGCCTTGTTGGAGTTCTCGCCACTGCGGGCCGTCCGGCGGGTCTTGTCGTTGCGGCTGCACTCATCCTTCGAGTCATCGAGCGACGCAATGTCGCAAATGGAGCGAGCGGCTTTCGAGGCATCTTTAATCCACGCACCTTGACCAGAGCCGATGCACCGATCTTCTTGTCATGGCTCGGAGTTGGTAGTTGGTGTTTGTTTTTGTGGTTGAAGTTCGGTCACCCATTTCTTTTCGCAGCAACCCAAGCATCAAAGGGCTGGGACCAAGGCGCGGGTCCTGCGACGTGGCTGAAGTTTCGACTCATCGAAGAGTTGCAGCATCGACCTTTTGAATGGTCAACCATTGGCCACGTAGCGCATGGTCTTGTTGTCTTCGGAGCGCTTGCTCTCGTGCCAATGGTGAAACGGCGATTTGGTTGGGCCTATGCCCTGTACTGCCTTGGAATGATCGCTCTTCCTCTTCTGGGCACGAAAGATTTCTTCGGCGCTGGCCGCTACTTGCTCGGCACATTCCCGTGCATCGTGGTGGCGGCAGAACTTCTGGTCGCCCGTCCGAAACTTCGAGCGGTCATCCTCCCGCTCTCGCTCGCAGTGATGCTTGGGTTCGCAGTCGCCTTCGGTCGAGGCTCCTATATCTCCTGAGGTTCCACTGGCCTGGTTGTCGGATCAAGGCATCTTCATCGCTGGCCGGTAACGTTTGGTCCGGTGCTGGGACAACCCGGCAGTTCTCCCGCAGAGGTTTCGATGTCTGATCTCACTTCCACAGCGACCGACGAAAGTTCGTCAACGAGCGAGTACGTCCTCGCTGTTGCTCCCGAGGCGCTTGAACATGTTCTCGGTATCCGTGACACTGAAGAGGACCCTGGTGCGATCGGTCTGCGCGTCGAGATCAAAGGCGTGAAGGGCACCGACTACGACTACGACCTGGGTTGGGCGACGATTGCCGAGCTCGATGCTGAAGATGATCTCTCAGTGCAGGGCGGGCTCAGCGTGGTTGTTGCCGCGAACAGCATTGAGAACATGCGCGGTGCGGTGCTCGATCTTCCGCGATCGGCCGGACAGGGCGGCTTTGTCATCAAGAACCCAAATCGTCCGGCACCGGTCAATCCGCTCGATGGTCGCGACATCGTGCTTACCGGCGAGATTCCCGACAAGGTGACACAGCTCCTTGAAGAAGTGATCAATCCCGGTCTGGCCCAACATGGAGGCTTCGCTGCCCTTGTTGGTGTGGAAGACACCACCGTCTTTCTCACAATGGGTGGCGGTTGCCAGGGCTGTGCAATGAGCGCTGCCACATTGCGCGACGGCATCACGACCTCGATTCACGAAGCAATTCCCGAGGTCACCGAGGTCATCGATGTCACTGACCACAACGCCGGGGACAATCCCTTCTACACCTGAGCCTGATCTGTTCGATTCCTTGACGGTTCGGTCGCCGAGAAATCTCCCGAATTGGTTGCTCAGCAGTGTTAAGTACCTCTAGGGTCGCGGCACCGATCGGAGGGGGATCGATTATCTCCCTTTGTCGTCAGATCAATGATCTGCACAAGACCTTTAATAGGAAAGGGAGAAGATGGCTGACACTGTCCAAGAGTTCGTCTTCAATCTGACGTTCCCGTTTTCGCGGACGTTGGGTTCGACGCTCAGCACGTTTAGCTCGGCGATTGCGCAGGGCCAGATCATCGGTGTTCGCACCGGTGGCCGGGTGATTGCACCGCCGCTTGAGTACGACCCCGATACCGCAGCCGATGCGGGCACGGATTGGGTGTGCGTTGGTCCGAAGGGAACCGTGTCGACATGGACATGGGTACCTGAACCAACCAACTTGCATCCGCTTGACCGTGCATTTGGCTTCGCGTTCATCACCCTCGATGGTGCTGACACGCCAATGATTCATGTTGTCGACGCTGGCTCGGAAAGCGCGATGTCTACGGGCATGCGCGTCGAAGCCAAGTTCAAGGCTCCAGCCGACTGCGCCGGTCGCATCGACGACATCATTGCGTTCGTTCCCGCTTCTGACCCCTCTCCTAGCGAGGGTGCAGGTGAACCGTTTGAGGCCCCGGCGGAGAACGAGATCACTGAAATGGACGCGTTCTGCGATCTCCGTTACGTCGACAACGCGTCTCCCACAACGATCATGTGGGCGGAAGCCCTTCTGGAAGGTCGCATCATCGGACAGAAGTGTCCGCAGTGCGCCCGAACAATCGTGGGGCCACGAGGCATGTGCAGCGTGTGCGCGATCGAGCTTGACGAGAGCCACATCATCGAGGTTCCGGGCCGCGGTGTGGTCTCGAACTTCACGATCGTGACACCGACGCCGTATCCCGGACAGACCGAGACCGAGCCGTTCGCTCGTTGCTCGATCCTGCTCGACGGCGCTGATGCCGTTATCGCTCAGCAGGAAATTCTCGATGTTCCGGTGAGCGAAATCCGCGTTGGCATTCACGTTGAAGTTGTCTGGGCGCCCGAGAACGAGCGTTCCGCAGCAGATATCGACAACCGCAGCCGAGGAAGCGGTGGCGACATCATTGTCGGCTGGCGTACCACTGGTGAGCCGGATGAACCGGCTGCTCGCTACTTGGATCGGATGATGTGATGGCACCTTCAGAAAATGACATTGCAATCGTCGGGTTTGCACAATTGCCGCCCGAGCGGCGAACGAACCTGACGGAATCGGACTTGGTTCTGCGCTCCACCCGCGAGGTAATTGCGCAGGTCGGGATCGACAAGTCGGAGATCGGCTTCACCGTCTCGGGTTCTTGTGACTACCTGTCAGGTCAAGGGTTCTCATTTGTGCAGAACACCGACGCCTACGGCATGGTTCCTGCAATCAACGAGTCGCATGTCGAGATGGATGGCGCGTGGGCGATGTACGAGGCCTACGTTCGACTTCTTCAAGGCGACATTGACATCGCAATGGCCGTCGGCGTTGGCAAGAACTCCAACTCCGATCCATCGACGTTGTTCACGGTTGAATTCGATCCCTATTACCTCACTCCGTTGGGTACCGACACCTGGACCTTGGCCGCACTGCAGGCACGTGCGCTCATCGATTCCGGTAAGGCCACCGAACGCGATTTCGCTGAGGTCGTCGCTCGGAACCGCTCCAACGCCAAGTCGAACCCGTTTGCACAGGTGAAGGGCGATTTTTCTATCGACGAGTTGCTCGCAGCTGACTACGTGCGCAACCCGTTGCGTCGTCACGACCTGCCGCCGACAACCGATCAGGCAGCCGCAGTCATCCTCGCTCGTGGTAAGCGGGCCTATGACCTGTGTGAGCGTCCAGCTTGGATCACCGGTATCGATCATCGCATCGAGGCGCATTTGCCGACTGTTCGGAAAGACATCACCACTTCGGTCTCAACCCGTCTTGCTGCCGAGGCAGCGGGTGTAGGTAAGGGCCCGATCGATGTTGCTGAACTCCATGCACCGTTCAGTTTCCAAGAGTTGATTCTTCGTGAATCGCTGGGTCTTGACGCTTCCACCGAGGTCAACCCCTCCGGTGGTGCGCTTGCGGCTCACTCGGTAATGACCGTCGGCCTCATCCGCGTGGGTGAAGCCGCAAATCAGATCATCAAGAATGGCAAGAATCGAACGTTGGCTCACACCACGTCCGGACCTTGCCTTCAGCAGAATCTCGTCTGCGTCATGGAAGGTGACCAATGAGCCATCAGCCTGTAGCAATCGTCGGTATCGGTCAGACACATCACAAGCGCAAGCGCGCCGATGTTTCGATGGCCGGACTTGTCCGCGAAGCCGCTCAGCGCGCGCTTGAGGACGCCAACATGGACTGGGGCGATATCGACGCCGTTGTCCTCGGTAAAGCACCTGACTTCTTCGAGGGAGTCATGAAGCCCGAGATGTATCTCGCCGATGCCCTTGGTGCGGTGAACAAGCCGATGTTCCGAGTACACACCGCTGGTTCAGTGGGTGGCTCAACGGGCATCGTCGGTTCGCACCTCGTTTCAAGCGGCCGTCACAAGCGGGTGCTGTCACTTGCCTTCGAAAAGCAGTCAGAGGGCAACGCGCAGTTTGCCCTCGGTGGGGGTAAGGGGGCTTCGATCGGAGCGGGCGGCGCGTTCGCTCCGTTTATCCGGGCCTACATCCAACGCTCTGGAGCACCTGAAGACATCGGTTGGATGGTTGCGGTGAAGGACCGTCTCAATGGCGCCAAGAACCCGTATGCCCATCTCAAGCTTGCCGATATCACCATCGACAAGGTGAAGGAATCTCCGATGATGTGGGATCCGCTCCGTTTCTTGGAGTCGTGTCCATCGTCGGACGGCGCATGCGCAGTCATCTTCACTGATGAAGATGGCGGCAAAGCGGCATCGAAGCCTCCGGCATGGGTGCTCGCCACAGCGATGAAGTCCGAGCCAGGTTGGTACTCGGGTCGTGACCCGGTCAATCCGCAAGCAGCGCACGCGTGTGCACAAGAGATCTACAAGGCGGTTGGTATCACCAACCCTCGTGAACAGATCGACTGCGCCGAGCTTTACGTGCCGTTCTCTTGGTACGAGCCCATGTGGCTCGAAGCCCACGAGATCGCCGCTCCTGGTGAAGGTTGGAAGATGACGCAGTCTGGTGCCACGGCACTCGGCGGCGACTTCCCCGTCAACATGTCCGGTGGCGTGCTTTCCTCGAACCCGATCGGTGCATCTGGTCTTCTGCGTTTCGCTGAAGCCGCGCTGCAGGTTCGTGGTCAGGCTGAAGACCATCAGGTCGGCGGAGCCAAGTTGGCAATCGCTCAGGCCTACGGCGCCAACGCCCAGTTCTTTGCAATGTGGGCAGTCGGTTCCTCGCTCAACCCACTGGGCTGAGCTGACGTCATGTCATGTTTCGGAGGCGACCCCATGGGGTCGCCTCCGTCGCGTGGCGGTTGTGTGGAGGGTTGACTGATGTCGACGGCGTTAGTGCTTGGCGGAGGTGGAGTGGCGGGGATTGCGTGGGAACTCGGTGTCCTCGACGCGCTCGCAAACGTTGGTGTCGATCTCAGGGCTGCTGATCGAATCATCGGAACCTCGGCGGGCGCAGCTGTCGGGGCGCAACTGCGCACCGGTGAATCTCTTGAATCGTTATGTGCTCGTCAGCTAGTGCCTGCAAACCAAAGCGCGGAGTTGCAGGTCGATAGTTCGTTAGATGCGTTGATTGAACAATTCGCTGCGTGTTTCGATGGCGCCCCTGATGAGATCGAGGTGCGTCGTCGTCTTGGCGGGGTGGCATTAGGTGCACCCACCGTTGAAGAGAGCGCTCGTCTCGCAGTGATTGAGTCGCGGCTTTCGTCGCATGAGTGGTCGAATCACGAACTTTTGGTAACGGCAGTCGACGCATTCACCGGAGAATTCAAAGTCTTTGATCGCAATTGTGGTGTCGCACTTGTTTCCGCGGTTGCCGCAAGTTGTGCAGTCCCAGGTATTTGGCCACCCGTCACGATCGGTGACTCTCGATTCATCGATGGAGGAGTGCGAAGCGGCACCAACGCTGACCTCGCCGAGGGCTGCGACGTCATTGTGATTGTTACGCCGTTTGCGGGTGGCTTCGGTCCAACGGTTGAGGCCGAAGCGGCA
>CAIKHC010000162.1 GCA_903827085.1 uncultured Candidatus Nemicrothrix sp.
GTGAACTACAACGCCGTTGGTTCAGGCCAGGGCAAGAAGGACCTTGCTGCCGGCACCTCCGATTGGGCAGGTTCGGACAGTCTTGTGAAGGACGATGAAAAGGCCAACTTCAAGGGCCCATTCCTCTACTTCCCCACGGTTGCGGCCCCGATCACGGTGTCATACAACCTCTCTGGCGTGAAGGAACTCAAGCTTTCGCCTGAAACCCTCGCCAAGATTTTCATGGGCACGATCACCACATGGAATGACGCAGCCATTGCTGCAGATAACTCTGGTGTCACGCTTCCGAACACCGCCATCACCGTTGCAGTTCGCTCCGATGGTTCAGGTACAACCTCGAACTTCTCGAAGTACCTCGCAGCCGCGGCTCCGTCAATCTTCACCGTGACCGCAGGTGACTCCGTTGCATGGCCGAAGGCGCAAGCCGGCAAGGGCAATGCTGGTGTCGCCCAGATCGTCAAGGACACCGCCGGTGCAATCGGCTATGTCGATCTTTCTGATGCCAAGGCAACTGGCCTGACCACCGCCATGATCAAGAACAAGGACGGCAAGTTCGTCGCCCCGACGCTTGAAGGCGCAACCGCTGCACTTGCAGGTGCCACCATCAAAGATGACCTCACCTACAACCCGCTCAACGCAGCCGGTGCCGAGACCTACCCGATCACCGCACCGACCTATGTCATCGTCTACACAACTCCCTCAGCGAATACCGCTGCAATCAAGGGTTGGCTGACGTATCTCCTTACCGAGGCACAGGACCTGGCCAAGGACGTGGACTTCGCTCCGCTCCCGACGGCACTTCGTGACCGGGCACTTGCGCAGATCACCCAGATTCAGGGCTAGAACGTCCACGTGACTCTGCTTTCTCATGACGACAGCGTCGCCCCCGCAGGTGGGGGCGACGCTTTGTCATTGCTCGAACCGACATCAGGACGTCGAGGTGATTCGGCTTTCAAGTTCGTCGCGCTTGTTGCTGGTCTTGTCGTTCTTGTCATCCTTGGACTGATTGCATTTTCCACGACTAAGGAAGCCTGGCCTGCGTTCAAACAGGAAGGACTTGGCTTCGTTACGTCGAGCACTTGGATTCCTGCGGAAGGAAAATTCGGCGCTCTTGCATTTATTTACGGCACAGTGTTGTCATCACTTATTGCACTTGTGTTGGCGGTCCCGGTCAGCTTGGGAATTGCGTTGTATGCGAATGAAGCGGCACCACGTCGGCTTCGTAAACCAGTTGTGTATGTCATGGATCTCTTGGCTGCGATCCCATCGGTGGTCTACGGACTCTGGGGCATCATCGTGCTCGCCCCCGCGATCCAGCCTGTGTACAAAGCAATTAGCGGTGCTGTTGGAGACATCCCGGTCCTCGGGTGGTTTTTCAATGGCGAAAGTGGCCGCAGTTACATGACCGCCGGAATCATTCTGGCGATCATGATCACGCCGATCATCACCTCACTCAGCCGCGAAGTTATTGCGACAGTTCCGTCGGCGCAGCGAGAGGCTGCCTACGGAATGGGCGCTACCCGATGGGAAATGATTCGCGCTGCAGTCCTCCCATGGAGTCGTGGTGGCATTGTCGGCTCGGTGATGCTCGGACTTGGTCGAGCAATGGGCGAAACCATTGCGGTTGCTCTCGTCATCGGCTCTCAACCACAAATCACCACACATCTTTTTGAAGCTGGCGACTCAATGGCTGCAGTCATTGTGAACCAGTTCGGCGAAGCATCAGGAATACACAGGGCGGCATTGATTGGATTGGGCGTTGTGCTGTTTGGCGTCACGATCATCGTCAATGTTTCTGCCCGCGGCATCGTGAGCCAATTCGACCGCCGAAGCCAGGGGGCATGAGATGACTGAGTTGATCTCTCCCGATGTTGAGCAGTTGCTTCTTGACGCGACAACGAGTCGATCTCGGCGATTCAAAAATCGACTTGCGTCGATTTGGATGCTTGGAGCACTTCTGGTTGCGGTAGTTCCGTTGGCGCTCGTCATCGGTTATGTCCTTTTCAAAGGCATCGGCCAGCTTTCGGTTGCATGGTTCACCGAAGACCTGCCCACCATCACTCGGAAAGCCGGTGGCGGAATGGGCCCGGCAATTGTCGGAACATTGCTCATCACCCTTGGCGCCGCCGTGATGGCGATTCCATTGGGCATTCTTGGGGCGATCTATCTCCATGAATACGGAGGCAAGGGTCGCACGGCGCGCTTGATCCGGTTCATGGCCGACGTCATGACTGGCGTTCCCTCGATTGTTATGGGCCTGTTCGTCTACACCGTGTGGACGCTCACATTTGGGCTTAACGGTTTCGGTGGTTCGCTTGCTCTTGGTTGCTTGATGCTTCCGATCATCATCCGCACCACCGAGGAAATGTTGCGCCTCGTACCCGACGAGCTTCGACAAGCGAGTTATGCCCTTGGTAATCGAAAGTGGCGCACGATCTTGACAGTTGTGCTTCCAGCTTCATTTGGTGGAATCACCTCAGGTGTCATGATCGCCATCGCTCGTGCCGCCGGTGAAACTGCACCGCTGGTTTTCACCATTGGTGCTGCCAGGAATTTGAACCTGAACATTTTCGAAGGTCCGATGACTGCGCTCTCGGTCCAGATTTTTGGAAACGCTCAAACCCCATTCGAAGCAGCGCAGTCTCGTGCTTGGGGCGCTGCCCTGACGCTGGTTGCCATCGTCTTTGCCATGACCATTCTCGCCCGCTATGTGTCGTCAAGGGTTGCCCGACGACACGCTGCCTAATCGCCCTAGCCTTTAGACGTGACTGAAACCCACGACTCCGACGCAGAGGACTCCTCGATGTCTCCTGAAACTGTTGCACCGAACGCAGAGGCTGTTGCGCAAACAACGGTCTCCGAGCCGGAAGCGCCCTCGGTGGTGTTCGACGTGCGTGAACTCGACGTCTACTACGGCGAGTTTCGAGCAGTGCGCGATGTCAATCTTCAAGTTCTCCAGCATGAAATCACAGCGTTCATCGGCCCGTCGGGCTGCGGAAAGTCAACAGTGCTTCGTTGTTTCGATCGAATGAACGATCTCATCGAATCTGCTCGTGTCGATGGAAAGATTCTCTATCACGGCGTTGATCTTTACGACCCCCGTATCGATCCAGTCGAAGTTCGCAAGCGGATCGGCATGGTTTTCCAGAAGCCGAATCCATTTCCAAAGTCGATCTACGACAACATCGCGTTTGGTCCACGATTGTCTGGCAACAAGGGAAATCTGGATGACATCGTTGAGCGCGCCCTGCGTCGCGCCGCGCTGTGGGACGAAGTCAAAGATCGTTTGAAGAAATCAGCCATGGGCCTGTCGGGTGGACAGCAGCAGCGCCTTTGTATTGCGCGCGCTATCGCGGTCGAACCCGAGGTCATCCTGATGGACGAACCCTGTTCGGCACTTGATCCGATTGCAACTGCTCGTATCGAAGACCTGATGCAGGAACTCAAGTCCGACTACACGATCCTTATCGTGACCCACAACATGCAACAGGCTGCTCGTGTCAGCGATCGCACTGCGTTCTTCACCACCGAGGTGAATTCGGAAAGCGACACACGCACCGGTGTGCTGGTTGAATTCGATTCAACAGACAAGATTTTCTCAGCACCTTCCGATGAACGCACCGAGAATTACGTCACTGGTCGATTCGGCTGAGGTGGAGTAGGTGCGCCAGCAGTACACGTCCGAACTCGAGCAACTGGCCCTTCAGGTGGAACTGATGGGTGTCCTTGTCGACGAAAATCTTGAGCGCATGCGAACGGTACTGAACAGCGGCAACCTGAATGTTGCCGAAGAAGCGATTCGGACTGACGATCGGATCGACGCCATGAACGTTTCGCTCATGGAGCGGTCCTACGAACTTCTACGTCGGGAAGCACCAGTCGCGTCCGACCTTCGGCTTATCGTTTCGGTGCTTCGCGTCACTGCAGAACTTGAACGCATCGGCGATCTTGCTCTGCGCATCGCCAAATTGGCGCCGGAACACGAACTACTTACGCGAGTCCCCACCGCATTCGACATCCTTGAGACGTTGGCTGGACATGCGGTAAGTCAGTACCGAGACGCATTACGGGCCTGGTCAACTCTCGATCTTGGACTTGCCGAGCAGGTTGCATCTGAACCCGAGGTGGCCCTGGCCTCTCGTCATCTCGTCGAAGCCTTACTCGCCTACGAAGGTCCCGACGCCGTGGTGGTTGCACTCCGTACGATGGTGGCAGGCCAGGCACTTGATCGAATCGCCGATCACTCTGCTGTGCTTGGTGCTCGAGTTCGTTATCTGATCACCGGAGATCCGGATCACCTCGCGGCAGAAGTCCGATGAGCCAATTAGGCGGAAGTTACGACAGGAGTCTTTATGCCTGAACAGCGCAAAACATTTCATCAGGAACTCGACGAGATCCGCGACGACATTGTCCGGCTCGGAGCCTTGGTTGGCGAAGTCATTCCTCGGGGTACAGAGGTACTACTCACCAACGATATGAGCGGTGCCCAAGCTGTCATCGAGGCGGATGACGAACTTGATGACCTCTCGCTTCGAATCGAAGAGCACTGCTATCACGTGCTCGCGCTGCAACAGCCGATGGCGTCGGACCTCCGATCGATCGTGACTGGACTCTGGCTCACGGGTGAACTTGAGCGCTCCGGCGATCTCATGGTCAATGTGGCGAAAGGCACGCGTCGCATCTACGGCGTATCCCTGGATCCGAAACTGCGCGGCCTCATTGAGCGAATGAGCGAAGAAGCTTCTCGACTGATGTAGTTGGCTCTCGACGCCTATGCCGAGCGAAATGCGAGTCTTGGGGTAGCGATCGACGACATCGACGACACACTCGATACCTTGCACGGTGATTACATCGAAGCAATTTTCGAATCCCATGCAACCCACGACATTGGCCTGCAGGCATCAGTTCAGCTCGCCCTCATCGGCCGGTATTACGAGCGCATTGGCGATCACGCCGTAAACATCGGACAGCGGGTGCAGTACATGGTGACCGGTTGGCTGCCAGAACAGACCGGAGCAGCGCGTTTGGTTGCGCGGCGTTCGCTGGCTGCAGAAATTGGCGCTGAGAATTCCGTCCCGGAGGCTGAAAGCGGCCAATGAACTCAGTGGTCTGGAGTGCGCTGATTGCTGCTGTCGTAGCTGCCACTCTGGCAACCGTTATCGCGCGCTTCTTCTGGAATCGCGCCCAACGTAATCATGTCTACGAGTCGACAATGCGTTTGGGCTTCGAGATTCCAAGCGAACGCGAGATGGTGCGCTTCGATGATCTTCTCGTAATTGTCGAGCGCTCTGTACGTGATCTCCGATCCGAGAATCTTCAATCCGAAAGCGCACAGTTTCGCTTGCAGTCGGCTCTCAACGCTTTGCCAGTAGCCGTGATGGTGTTTGACCGCGAGGGTTCGGTTGTCGAGTCGAATAGTGCTTCCAAGCCGTTCCTTGAGGCCCGCCATGGCGATGCGCTTGTCGGCGCTGCGGTGAACGACCTCATCAGAGTGGCGAATTCGGGTAGCGAAGCCTCCACTGCGATCGAACTCTTTGGGCCGCCGCGACGCACGGTTTTGGTCACTACGGTTCCGCTCCCGGAGGATGGGCAGCCAGGAGCGGTTGCGTTTGTCGAAGACATCACCGAACGGCGCCAACTCGAGGCCATTCGTACCGATCTTGTTGCCAACATCAGCCATGAGCTGAAGACCCCGGTTGGCGCAATTGGTCTTCTCGCGGAGACCCTCCAGGGCGAAGATGACCTCGACATCGTTGAGCGCCTTGCGAATCGCATTAATGCCGAGGCGATGAGAATCGCTCAAATCATCGAAGATCTCATTGAACTTTCGCGAATCGAATCTGTCGATGGTGCTGGCAGCGCCATCGTTGAATTGGCTGAGGTTGCCTCTGACGCGGTTGAAAGACTCCGAACTGCAGCAGTTCAGGCTGAAGTATCGGTGCAGTTGGTCGTCTTGTCGACCGATACCCGAATCGTCGGTGAGCGCCGACAACTCCTTTCGGCAATCGGCAACCTCATCGACAATGCCATCAAGTATTCCGATTCCGGAACGGTTATTGATGTGACGGTTGAAGCAGTTGCGAATGACGTTGTCGTCAAAGTGGCCGATCAGGGAATTGGAATTCCAACTCGTGACATCGACCGAATTTTCGAGCGTTTCTATCGGGTCGACCAAGCCCGAAGCCGCCAAACCGGGGGCACGGGCCTCGGTCTTGCGATTGTTCGCCATGCGGTGGTGAACCACGAAGCCGATATCGACGTCGAGTCGCGGCTGGGAGAGGGAACAACCTTCACGATGCGATTCCCAAGTTCCAAAGTCGCAACCGATTCTAACGAAACCGAAGTTTCAACCCTGAACAAGAGGACGTGAGTTAGTGACTGACACAACATCAGTGCTCGTTGTCGAAGACGAAGGGTCATTCA
>CAIKHC010000163.1 GCA_903827085.1 uncultured Candidatus Nemicrothrix sp.
AATCGCTCCTCGGGAAAGCAGGGTTACGCGATTGCGGCCGAGGCGTTGTCTCGTGGTGCAAAGGTCACACTCGTCACCACCACAAACCTCCCGGTTCCAGCAGGCGCCGACGTCATCGACGTTGTGAGCGCGGCAGACATGCAAGCAGCGGTAATGCCTGTCGCCGACGATCACGACGTCATCGTGATGGCCGCAGCAGTTGCCGATTTCCGGCCAGTTTCTGTTGCTGATCACAAGATAAAGAAAGACGAGTTTGGTGCCGACGGTGAACGTCGAATCATGCTCGAGCCCACCCATGATTTCCTCGTTGATCTCGGACAGCGCAAGGCTTCCGGACAGGTTTTGGTGGGCTTTGCCGCAGAGACCGAGAACGTTCTCGAAAATGCCCGTGGGAAGTTGGCACGCAAGAACCTTGATCTCATCGTGGCCAATGATGTGGGCGCTGACGGCGTCGGGTTCGAACACGACACCAATGCAGTCACCATTCTTTCTTCCTCGGGCGATACCACCGCCATTGCCCTGACCGACAAACGCGCGGTTGCCAAGGCTGTACTCGACGCAGTTGTGGCCATCAGGTCCGACCGCTGAGGGTCTCTGCCCGACTAGGTTTCTCCCCGAACCAACGACACAGGAGTATCCCGTGAGCAGCTGGACTTTCACCTCGGAATCAGTGACCGAGGGCCACCCAGACAAGATGGCTGATCAGATCTCTGATGCCATCCTCGACGCAATGTTGGCGAACGACCCCATGAGTCGTGTCGCATGCGAAACCCTCGTCACCACGGGTCTTGCGATCATCGCGGGCGAAGTCACCACCTCCGGATATGTCGACATTCCCAGCATCGTGCGCGACACCATCAAGGGCATCGGCTACGACCGCGAGTCCTACGGCTACGACGGCGAAACCGTTGGCGTCATGGTCAGCCTCGACGCACAGTCTTCCGACATCGCTCAGGGCGTTGACGATTCTGAAGAAGTTCGTACCGGCACCTCTGGCGAAGACATCCTCAACAAGCAGGGTGCGGGCGATCAGGGAATGATGTTCGGCTACGCGTGCAACGAGACCGACGTGCTCATGCCGCTTCCGATTCATGTCGCCCATCGCATGGCCGAGCGTCTTGCTGACGTTCGCAAGGCCGGCACGGTTCCCTACCTTCGGCCCGATGGCAAGACCCAGGTCACCTTCGACTACGAGAACGGTAAGCCCGTTCGTTTGCGCACCGTGCTTATCTCCACCCAGCACGACGATGGCATCGACCGCGAGGAAGCCATCCGTCCCGACCTGATCGAGCATGTGATTCGTCCCGTCATTCCGGCACAGTTCGCCAATGACGATTACCAGGTGCTCGTGAACCCGACTGGCCGCTTCGTTATCGGTGGCCCCGTTGGCGATGCCGGCCTTACCGGTCGAAAGATCATCGTCGACACCTACGGCGGCATGGCTCGTCACGGTGGTGGCGCCTTCTCGGGCAAGGACCCGTCGAAGGTCGACCGCTCTGCTGCCTACGCCGCCCGTTGGGTAGCCAAGAACGTTGTTGCGGCTGACGCTGCTGATCGTTGCGAAGTTCAGGTTGCCTACGCCATTGGTGTTGCGCATCCCGTTTCGATCATGGTCGAGACCTTCGGCACGAACAACGTCGACGAAGAAAAGATTGCCGCTGCAGTTCGTGAGGTCTTCGACCTTCGTCCCGCAGCAATCGCACGCGACCTTGACCTCCGTAAGCCTCGCTACAAGCAGACCGCGGCCTATGGCCACTTCGGTCGCACCGGCGACGCGTTCACTTGGGAGCGCACCGACCGTGTCGACGCCCTCAAGTCGGAACTCGGTCTCTGATCATCCGGTTTCTTTCGGAACGGCGCTGAGATGGCGGCCGATCCGGATCAGCCAACGCTTTCCTTTGATCCGCCCGCATCGGGCGGATCAAACGCGTCTGCAGCTGCTCCACAGGAATCGCCATCGACCGAAACACACATAACTGCCGATCAACACGTCGTCCGCGTGCGTCCCGACGAGCCAGCGATCGACAAAACGTTTGATTACCTCGTTCCGCCGTCGATGTCCGAGCAGATTCAGGTTGGGACCATTGTTCGCATTCCGCTCCATGGTCGTCGTGTGGGCGGATGGGTCGTTGAAGATCGCGTCGTGCCCCCGGCGGGAGTCAGGTTGCAATCGATCACCAAGGTGAGCGGTTGGGGTCCGCCGCCCGAACTTTTTGACCTCGCCGACTGGGCTTCGTGGCGTTGGGCGGGGCGGCCAGCGGCACTTTTGCGTACAGCCTCACCGCCGTCGATTGTTCGTGGCTTACCGCGTTCACCGGTTCGTACGCCGCCCCCACAGCCGGTGACCACCGATGAGGTCCATACGCTTGCGAAGGAGGCACTTTCCTGCTCAGTAGCAACGGTCCGTCTTGCTCCTGCTGT
>CAIKHC010000164.1 GCA_903827085.1 uncultured Candidatus Nemicrothrix sp.
CATTCCACTTAGGGGAGGACATGACATGGCACTGACCATGATGCGTTTCAATTGCATTCAGCCCGGACTCGAGCAAAATGAGATGGCCGATCTTTACAACGCCATGCTCGACATGGCCCAAGTTCTTGATGAACTTGGTGGCGGCATGGTGACGCTCGAAGAGCATCACGGCGCCGAGAACGGTTGGAGTTCCTCTCCGCTCACAATGGCTGCAGCAATTCTCAGCCGCACCAAGAACGTTTCCGTTTCTATTTCCGCACTCCTCGTGCCGTTGCACGATCCGTTGCGCATCGCCGAAGACATCGCGGTCATCGACCTCATGTCGAAGGGCCGCCTCACCGTCATTGGCGGTCTTGGCTATCGCCCGAGCGAATACGCAGCCCACGGTAAGTCCTGGGCTGATCGCGGAAAGATCATGGACGAATGCGTCGACACCATGCTTAAGGCCTGGACAGGCGAACCATTCGAATACCGCGGCACCACCGTGCAGGTCACGCCGCGTCCGTACACGCAACCGCACCCGATGTTCCTTCTTGGCGGAACGTCGAAGCCCGCAGCCCGTCGTGCCGCTCGCTTCGGACTTCCCATCATGTGGGCGGCCCCTGTTCCCGAGATCGAAGCTCACTATTACGAAAAGTGCGCTGAATACGGCACGCAGGGTTTTGCCATGGCTCCGCCGGAAGATTTTCACCATGTCTTCTTTGCCGAAGACGTCGATGCTGGTTGGGCCGCCATGGGCGAGCACATCCTTCACGAAGCAACGACCTACTCCTCATGGCAGACCTCCGACATCAAGTCTTCGGCGCACTCACACGCCAAGACCGTTGCCGAACTTCGTGAAGAGGGTCTCTACCAAATCGTTTCGCCGGCCCAAGCGGTCGAAGAAGCCAAGGCCGCAGGCGATTTTGCTGTCTTCGCGATGCACCCCCTCTGTGGTGGCATGCCGATTTCGGAAAGTTGGAAGCAGGTCGACCTGCTTCGCAACGAGATCCTTCCCGCACTGGCCTAGGTGATTCCGGCGGCAGCGATGCCGCCGGAGTTGTACCTTTCAGGAACTGACACATCGATTCATCGGGGGAAGCTATGAGCAAGAACAACTGGGGCCGTTGGGGCGCCGACGACGAGCGCGGTGCGCTCAATCACCTGACACCTGAGGTCATCCAGGCCGCAGCTGCCTCGATCACCACCGGCAAGGTGTACAGCCTTGGCATCCCGATTCAGGGTCAGGGTGTTCCGTTGCTCGATTACCGCGGAACGCCGATGCGGCTCACGCTGCAGGACGGCACCGACGACGGCATGTACGCCAGTTACGGCGCGAAGCCCGGCACTGGTGCACACGAAGACGTTCTCGTCATGGCCTCGCACACCACCTCACACATGGACGCACTTATCCATGTGTACGAAGACCACAAGCATTACAACGGCGTTCCCTACGGCGAAATGAAGGCACTTGGTGGCGCCGGAAAGCTCGGCATCGAAAAGGTCGACAGCTTCGCGGCACGCGCAGTCATCCTCGACATCGTGAAACTCAAGGGTGCCGACAAGTGGCTCGAACCCGGCACCATGATCATGGCTGCCGATCTTCAAGCCGCTGCCGACGCGCAGGGTGTTGAAGTTCGCGCTGGCGACGTCGTGCTGATTCGTACTGGTCACCTCGACATGTGGTGGGCCAACAATGCAACCGGCGCTCCCGAAGGTTTCGCTCAGGCTGGCATTGGTTCTGATGCCGCTGCATGGCTTGCCGACAAGGACGTCACTGCAGTCGGTTCCGACAACGCAGCGGTCGAAGTTATTCCTTTCGACAACAACGACTTCCTTATCGTGCACAAGATCCTTCTCGTGCAAGCTGGCATTTACATGCTCGAGCACCTCGACCTTCGTCAACCATGCGAGGACGGCAACTACGAGGGCGTCATCGCGGTGTCGCCGCTCAAGGTCACGGGCGCAACTGGCTCGCCGATCAATCCGGTGTTCATTTCCTAGTCAACTCGTTCTGCAACGGGCCCCGGCTTCGGTCGGGGCCCGTTTGCGTTTTGCTCGCTGCGCGTTGAGTCAGAATGAACGCATGGGAATCACGACGGTGCTGTTCGATCTTGACGGAACACTGATCGATAGCAGCCCCGGGATTCGTCGGTGCGTCGATGAATCGCTCGCGCACCATGGATTCCCCGCGATTACCGATGAACAGTTTTCTTCGTTCATAGGCCCCCCGTTAACAACGGGATTCGGATTCGTGGTTTCCGATGAATCGCTGATCGAGTCACTCATCACCGTGTATCGCGAGCACTATGGCGCCGGCGGAATGTACGAGTACTCGATGTACGACGGCATTCCCGAACTCCTTACGCGTTTGAACGACGCGGGATTTCGTCTCGCGGTGGCTACGTCGAAACGCACTGCGTTTGCACGACCGGTCATTGATCATGCCGGCATCGGTTCGCAGTTCGAACTAGTGGTGGGCTCAGAACGCGATGGCGCTGGCGCTGAGAAACCAGTGGTGATTCGTTCCGTACTTGAACAACTCACAATCGATGATCCATCGACAGTTGTGATGATCGGTGATCGGGAACACGATGGTTACGGTGCGGCCGCCATCGGTACCGATTTCATCGGCGTTTCCTGGGGTTTCGGAACTGACCTTGAACTACGAGAAGCTGGCGCCAGGGAACTCGTTGCGCACCCTTCCGAAATCGAAGGTTTGCTTACGCCGCATTCGTAACTAGTCGTCGAGTTTCGACCACGTGCGTGTCGGGTAAAGAGAGACCGCAGGCTCATGGAGCCATTCATCTCGATACGCACGGCGTGTGAGGTAAGCGACCACAGCGGTGTCATCGATGTCGCCAACGAGGATTTGTTCGTTGAGTGCTTCCATTCCCTCCTGCCTTGAGGCAGGTCGGAAGCCAAGTAACGGCTCAAGCTCTTCGCATTCAATTGCATCGAGTTGGGCCCCAAAACGACGTTTGCGGTCCATGAGCTTTATGAGAATTGCCGCATCGCCAGCACGGGACTGCGCAAAGGCATCAGAAAGATGGGGAGCCACGTCCTTTTCGAGCGACCAAATCGCCGCATCAGCAAACACATCTTTTTCCCCGGGACCGAAAAGTTCATCCGGCATCGGTGGTACGTCAACAGTGATTCCCGCCGCTTCCGAAAGCGATTCACAGGTGGCTCGATCGCCGAGGTACCGGTAACAAAGAAACCATGCCAGCGATTCTCTCGGGTGCGCGTTGACCGAAATCGCATGAATCGGAATCATGCCGCGAACGTTTTGCTGCACTCGGTAGTACTGCGCCGCAAACTTTGTATACGGAATACCTGAA
>CAIKHC010000165.1 GCA_903827085.1 uncultured Candidatus Nemicrothrix sp.
CGACGTAACTGTCTTCGAAGCAAGCGACCGCATTGGCGGGCACACCAACACTGTCGATGTGGATGTTCCGGACCGGAGTGGACAGTTGCATTCGGTCGCTGTCGACACGGGATTCATTGTCTTCAACGAGGGCAACTATCCGCACTTCATCACGTTGCTTGATCGTCTCGGAGTCGCGAGCCAGCACAGTGAGATGAGTTTCTCTGTGATGTCTGCATCCACCGGGCTCGAATACCGCGGCACCAACCTCAACA
Source organism: uncultured Candidatus Nemicrothrix sp. (assembly GCA_903827085.1). GTDB lineage: Bacteria > Actinomycetota > Acidimicrobiia > Acidimicrobiales > Acidimicrobilacustridaceae > Acidimicrobilacustris > Acidimicrobilacustris europaeus. The sequence goes on from CAIKHC010000165.1 coordinate 255, forward strand.
CGCTCTACGCGCAGCGACTGTGGAAGGGTTGGTTAAAGGTCTCGGCTCAGAGATCGAATGCCTCGGAACTTTTCTGCCCCCAACCCGCTCTGATTGATTCCACTCATGACGTCGACAGATGACTCTCTTCACTCGCCAATGGCCCGCACGATGGTTGTCATCGTCGCGGTCGCGGCGCATGTGGAAAGGAATGCATCTATGGAACTTCAGCGAGCGCTTTTCTCGCAGGTGGGGCTTGCCTCAAGGTTTAGTTATGGAATCGATGCGTCGGAACTCGTTGTTTCGGGTAGGTCAGATCAGACTCTTAAGCCGCTGAACTGTGGAGAACGTGAGTCGAGCTATGACACGACTCGCCGAATCAACGGTGAACCGATGTCGCCGGAGAACCTTGCGTGCTCGTGGAGTCACCTTTTGGTCTACGAACAGTTGATAGAGGACCAAACATACGATCAGTATTTAGTGCTGGAAAATGATGCTGAGTTGATCGCTCCAGGACTCCTCGTTGAACTCCTTGAGCATCTCCCCGAAGATTTCGATTTGGCCCATCTGGGCACGAGCGAGTGGTATCGATTCGACCGCGTGAGCGCCGTCAACGCACATTATTGGGGCATTCGCAAGCAGTACTTCAACAATGCACACGCCTACGTACTTTCGAAAAATGGAGCGCGGAAACTGTTGGCCTTCGCCGAGGGAACCATCAGCCTCCCGGCAGATGACTTACTTTCGAATGCATTTCTAATGACGCCGGACTTCGATGTGATCGTTCCGTTGGAAAATCCGCTGCAGAGTGGGCCTCTAGGAGCAGTATCAACTGTGGATGTTCAACGCTGATCTGTTGCCTCTTAGTTCGTTGTTGATCCACCATTGAGCGAAATTGTTTGCCCGGTGATCCACGATGCTTCTTTCGATGCGAGGTAGACGCACGCGTAACCAACATCAGATCCCGTTCCGAGTCGGCCAGCAGGTACCGACTTCGCGAACTTTGCGGTCACGGTGCGTTGGTCCTCGGTGATGCCGGGATCATTGCGCTCCATGAGGCCTAACGCGAGAGTGTTCGCAGTGACACCGTCGCCGGCGTTCTCTATGGCGAGATGGCGCATGAATGAAATGCCGGCACCTTTGCCCGCTCCATAGATCGAAACACCGATGTTGAGTCCTTCGGTGCCAGCTCCAGACGAGATTGTGATGATTCGGCCCCATTTGCGTTCGCACATTCCGTCGATAACGGCCTTGGTGCAGTTGAGAACGCCGTAAAGGTTGACGTCGATGTAGGGATCCCATTCGTTGCGAGGGAGATCGCGGAACTTCACTGCTCGCATTGAAGCTGGAATGCCGGCGTTGTTGACGAGGATGTCGATTGGGTCGGCGCTTGCGATTGCAGCCTCTACCTGGTCGAAGTCGGCGACATCGAAAGGAAGCGCTTTTGCTTTTGGTCCCAGTTCGGCTGCAGCGGTTTCGGCTCGTTCGTTCACGAGATCGTTGACGTAGACGGTCGCGCCTGCATCAATGAGCGTGCGGGCGATGCCGAGGCCAACGCCTTGTCCAGATCCAGTAACGAGCGCCGTCTTACCGGTGAGATCGAACATGTGATGTACCCCGTCGTTCGCAATTGTGAATTCAGTCTTGGCGGCTTGCCCCTCTAGCCGTGGCCCACTTTGTCACGTTGGCGGTCTCGGAGTCATTAACGTCGCGTCGTGACAGATATCCCTAGCGCCATCTCTTCTGTTCCAAGCAAACTTGGTACCCGGCTCACTCTTGAAGACGGGAAGCTCGTTGGCCATCTTTCCTCTCCGCCGGAAATTGCTGCTCGAGGCGCCGTGTCGATGGCCGCGGTGGCATTTCTGATCGATGTGGTTGGCGGGATGACAATTGACAACGACCCAACGAATTGGGCGTTCACTTCTGATCTCGTGATTCGGCTCCCACTCGCGCCTGCTCCTGTGTCTGTCGATACGCGAGCGGTGATCTTGCGCAATGGTGCTCGTTCGGCAATTTGTGAAATGCCCCTCACTGTTAATGGTGAGGAGTGGGGGAGCAGTTTGATCAGTTTTGCCAAGGTGCCGCGCCGTAGAGGCGATCCGGTGAAGCCGCCTTTCGATGCCCATGCTGCAGTAACGCGCATGCCAACAGAGCCACTCAAAGAAACTCTTCGGGCTGCTGCAGGATTTGTTTCTCGAAATCGCTCGCAAGGAATTGTTGCGGCGGACCTGCGAACGGAACTTCTCAATCCGGCAGGCGCAATGCAAGGAGCGGTGGTCGCGGGTCTTGTTGAAGCGGCGGCAGAGGACCTCGCCGATGAGCAACTCGGCGGTGATCGGCCCTACGTCGTTATAGAGATGGAAGTGCGCTTCCTTGCGCAAAATCGTCAGTCGCCAATTGTGAGTTCGGCACGATTTGAGGGTGCTCCCTCGGACGGACTCATCCGAGTTGATCTGTTTGATGATGACGGCAAAGGGAAGCTCACAGCCGCAGCAGTCGTTCGGGTTGCTCCGGCGCCGTGATCATCCGCTTCGGTCTGAATCAACCCCTACGCTGAAGACTCTCGAGGAGGATCATGGGCGCGATTTGGAACGGAAATATC
>CAIKHC010000166.1 GCA_903827085.1 uncultured Candidatus Nemicrothrix sp.
CCAACGATCGCACTGTCACGGTTGGCGACGGCGCAGAAGGATTATTGGCAGTGAACGAAGCGTTCAACGTTGGCTGGACGGCTTCGCTGAACGGGACATCGTTGACAGCGCTCAAAATCGATGGATGGCGACAAGCATTCGTGCTGCCTGAAGGCGCTGGCGGAACGGTGACATTGACATTTGCCCCCAATCGCATTTTCCGATTCGGTGCAATCCTTGGTCTATTCACACTCCTCGCGGTTTTTGTCATGGCTCTCTGGCCGGACCGCAAGAAACGCCAACTCGAACCCCTCAACGAAGGACAGCCAGCCAAAGCACTTCTCGTCGCTGGAGTCGTCATCGGTGCTGTTTGGTGCACCGGCATTGGCGCTGTGCTCCTTCTACCGGCGTGGTGGCTGCGAAATCACCGTCGCTCGTGGCTCGCACCAATCGCATTTCTCTCGATGAGTGCCGCTGGAGTACTCGTCGTTATCGGCAAGAGGATCATCGACTACCCCTCAAACCTGTGGGGTGCCGCGTCATACCCCGTGAGCGCTCTTGCTGCGGCGGCGTTCCTGTGTGCCCTCGTGACACTTCTGCCGCGACGAGATGACGCAACCGAGGAATCCCCCGAGATGCCTTCGGCAGGCGCCGCAGCCGAGACCACTGCCTGACTGCCCGTTGTGCCCGGAGTGGGATTTGAACCCACAAGCCCCGAAAGGCCGGGGGGTTTAAGCCCCCTGCGTCTGCCAATTCCGCCATCCGGGCTGGAATGGGACAACGGTACCGCCCCATTCAGTGGAGCTCCGCCGCAAGGACTACGCCACCCGTGTCTGCGGCTGCCCAGCAGGCTGCGGGGCCCTGCGAGCGGCGTGACCAGCGGTAGGTCGCCCGGAGCGGCGCTGACCCTGGCGTGAGGACTCCACCGGTTCGCTTCCGCGCATGACGTCGGCCTCGACCGCACCCCACATCACTGTGCGAGCTGCGCCCGCTGTCGGACCACTGAGAGCGTTGGCAACAAGCACGCCGTCGATCATGTCGGCCAGTACCGAGACCCACGGCCGACCTTTGATGCGAACAGACACGGTGACAGCCTCGACCCCAGCAGCGTCGACCTGGCGCTTCATGGTGCGATCGACGCCCTCGAGCCGCGGCGGACTGCGGAAACTTGGCACCACAAGCCCTGCGGCGCGCGCCACCTCGCCAAGTGATCGGGCGGCGGCTGCGAACCGCAGCGAGGAAGCTTCCATGGCCGCGATGATGCCGGAGAGGTGTGACAGTCCCCGTCCGTGTCCGAACCGCTCCGTACGATGCAACGAAATGACTGACGCCGAGGCTCCCCTCAATCCCGCGCAACAAGAGGTCCTCGACCTCCTCGGCGCCGCCCCCGAGAATCGTCCGTCATTCCCACCCACCCTCAAGGCTACCCTGCGCGCCGACCTCGCAAGCGAGATCAGTCCCGAGGCGCCCCTCTTTGTCAATAAGCACGATCTCTCGATGGTGCATGGCTGCGAGCTTCGCCATCTGGCCGAGAAGGAAACGCCGTTTGAGTGGAGCCCTCCACTTGCGCGCGGGACCATCGCTCATAAAGCCATCGAACTTTCAATGCATCAGCGTCGGCGACCCATTCCGCTTGAACTCGTCGACGAGGCGATGGACCGTCTCGAACGCTCAGACGATTCCATCTCGGCCTGGCTCGCAACCTGCTCCGAGACCGATAGGGCCGAACTGCGAGCCTTTGCCAATGAACGCGTTGCAACGTTCCTCGAATGCTTCCCGCCAATCAAGCCCGGCTGGTCGCCGGTCACCGAAGCACGTATGCGCCTCGAGCTTCTTGATCATCGAATCGTGATCTCGGGCCGATCAGATCTCACGTTGGGTCGCGCCGATGGTCTCACCGCGGGCAAAGTCATCATCGATTTCAAGACTGGTTCAATGTCGCCATCGCATCTTGATGATTTACGCCTCTACTCCCTGCTCGAAACGATGCGCATCGGAACGCCACCTCGGCTCGCCGCGTCGTACTACCTCGATGCTGGTGTCGCTCAAGCCGAAACGATTACCGAGGGAGTCCTGCACTCGGCTGTTGCTCGTACCGCCGACGGCATTCGAAAACTGCACGAACTCTCTGTCGGCACCCGGGCTCCGGTTGTGCGCCCCAGTTGGGGATGTCGCTGGTGTCCGATTCGCACCACCTGCGCGCAAGGCAAGGCGCATCTCGGCGAACTCGACGAAGAAAATGAACGTTTCGACGAGGATTGAATCTCGAACGATGAGGCGTAGATCGGATCGATGGCTGCTTCGGTTGCTTCCGCTTCAGCAATATGCAGGGCATCTACCGCGCCGAATTCGTGATCAACGGCATCCATCGTTGAAAGTCGATTGAGAACAAAGCGCATCACAACAAAAACGGCCAAGAACAAAGCACCTGCACCAGCGACGGTCTTTTGAACTCCGATGACATCGACCAGCCACCCTTGAATGAGTGCGCCAAACGGAACAGCAGCCGTGAGCACCATCAGATAGAGCGCCATAGTGCGCCCGCGCATCTCTTCTTTGACCTGCAACTGCACGGTGGTGTTGAGGCTGGCGGTGATACCGAGGTAGCCAGCACCGGCGACAAGCAATGCTGCGGCGCCAACAAGGACAACTGGGGCTGCTCCAAGGGCCACAAGTGCCGCCCCGTACGCGACCATCGCGATTGTCAACACGCGACTGCGACTGACTCGGCCACCGCGTCCCGCAACAATCGGCGCAACGATGATTGCACCGGCGCCCATGCATCCGGCAAGGAGCCCGTACGCGCCGTCTCCGATTTTGTACACATCGGTTGCAAACACAACGAGCAGGTTGAACAACGGACCGCCGAGCAATCCCAGTGAGCACACCACAATGAGGCAAGTAACGATGCCAGGCACAGTGCGGACATATCGCATGGCCTCGCGCATTTCAGCGATGGGCCGCGGCTTGCCAACCTTCACTGCGCGCACAAGGGGAGGAACAGAAACGACGAGCAATCCGCCGACCATGGCAAGAAACGAAATCGCGTTGATAAAAAAGCACCAGCTCACGCCCAATGTTGCGAGGACGATACCGCCAAGCGCAGGTCCGAACGCTCGGGCCGCGTTGAACTGTGCGGAGTTCAATGTCACTGCATTCAAGAGGTGTTCACGCGGAACCAATTCGGTGACGAACGATTGCCACGCGGCAACGGTAAAACCACCTGCGAATGCACCAAGCGTGAGGATCACCAAGAAAAAGGCAATATTTCGCACGCCTTCGATCCATACGATCCAAAGCACCAATGTGATTGCCGCTTGGATCAGGCCGCCGATGATCAGAACCTTCCGACGATCGAAACGATCTGCGACTGATCCTGCGTACGGTCCTGTAATCACCATCGGGGCATAGCCGAGGAATCCGGCAAACCCAAGCCACGCGCCACTTCCAGTGATTGTGTAGATCACATAGGGGACAGCCACCATCTGCAGCCAAGATCCGCTGCTCGAAAGCAGCGACGCGCTCCACATCCATCGGAAGTTGCGATAGCGAAAAGCAACAAATGCTCCATCAGGTTTCACTTGAGGGCGACCTGTCGCCGCATCGCTCACGAGAGCCAGGCCTCGGACAGTGATGGGCCTCGTTCGATCCAGTCTTCGAACGTGATGCCATAACGAACGTGGTCTTCCCAGTTCCCATCGATCTCAAGGAATCCCTTTGCGAGACCTTCATCGCGAAGTTCCAACTTTTCGACGACACGACGACTCGCGGCATTGCGAGGAACAATCGCGATTTCGAGTCGGTGCAAGTGGAGATCATCGAAGCAGTACTTCGCCAGCACAACAACGGCTTCTGGGGTGTAGCCCTGACCAGCGCGCGCTTCGTCGATCCAGTAACCAATGCTTCCGGACTGAAACGGGCCCCGCTGCACCGCCGACAAATTGATCTCGCCGGAAAATTCGCCATCGACGAAGATCCCGAATCCATAGCCAGAGCCCAATTGCCGCTCCCGCTGTCGAGAGTTGCAACGGATCGTGAACGCCTCTCGATCCTCGATGACATCGGGGGCACCAGGAGGACGAGTTGGCTCCCATTTTGTGAGCCACTCACTATTTCGTCGTCGGACCTCGCGCCATGCGGAAAAATCGGCCGCCACAAGTGGACGAAGCAGTACTCGACGTCCGAACAAGGTGGTCATGAGAGGCGATCCTAGCGACCAACCTTGCACCCACGATGAGCCCCCGTCGGCGACTCAGAGGTGTCGTTCGTCAGGAATCCGCGAGGAGGGACATGGCCAGCCCGTCGAGTATGTCTGACTCTGAAACCAGACATTCGTCGAGACCGAATTTTCGCATCGTCGCTACTAGAACACAGAGACCACCAACAATGACGTCGGCTCGTTGTTCTTCAAGTCCAGGATTCTCTTTGCGCTCTTTGATCGACTCGGTGGCCAATGTCCGGAACACGTCTTCAACCGCCGGACGGGTAAGAACCAGATGATGAATCTGTTCGCGGTCGTACTCGGCCAAACCCAGTTCTACCGAAGCAGTGTTGCTTACCGTTCCAGCAAGACCCACGAATGTCTGGGCGCTACCCAATTCGGGAATCTCGCGCAGCACATCGTCAAGATAGATATCGATAACGGAAAGTGCCTGTGAAAGTTCTTCAGCCGTAGGTGGATCGTGATGAAGCCAAGCTTCCGTCATCCGCACGCAACCCATGTCTACCGAAATGGTTGATTCCGCTTCGGTGGTTCCGAGAACAAACTCCGTAGAACCGCCGCCAATGTCGCAAACCAGGAACGGGCCGAGTGCGGGATCAAGATCAGCAGTTGCGCCGAGAAAAGAAAGGCGCCCTTCTTCTTCGCCGGAGATGACTTCCGGCATAACCCCCAAAATCTCCTTCGCCGCGTGAAAGAAGTCATCGCGGTTTGATGCGTCGCGGGACGCGGATGTCGCTGCCATGCGAATACGCGTCGCTCCATGCTGGTCGATGACCTCGCGGTACTCGCGCAACACTGCAAGCGTTCGTTCAATTGCTTCTGGATCGAGACGTCCGGTTGCGTCGACGCCCTGACCAAGTCGCGTGATGCGCATCAATCGCACTATCTGCGTTTTGCC
>CAIKHC010000167.1 GCA_903827085.1 uncultured Candidatus Nemicrothrix sp.
GGTTCAGAGGATGTCGCCCGGACGATACCCAGCAGCAGCAGGGTCCGCCGCCACAAGCGCCGAAACAGTTGCGACAAATGACGCGACTTGTTCAGGCGCACGACCAACGAAGTCGATTGGGTGTGCGAGTACGCCGGCAAGTTCATCCGGCGCAAGACCAAGACGCGGATCGGCAGCGAGTCGTTCGATGAGATCGTTGCCTTCGGCTCCGTCTTCGCGAAGACGCAACGCCGCCGCAACCGCATGTTCCTTAATGGCTTCGTGTGCTTGTTCGCGACCAACGCCGTTGCGCACTGCAGCGACCAGCACCTTGGTTGTTGCAAGGAACGGCAAGTATCGGTCGAGTTCTCGTTCAATAACGGCGGGGTACGAACCGAAGTCGGCAAGCACGGTCAGGAACGTTTCAAACAAACCGTCGATAGCAAGGAACGCGTCGGGCAGTGCAACGCGCCGCACGACCGAACAACTCACGTCGCCTTCATTCCATTGATCGCCAGCAAGCGAGGCAACCATCGTGAGGTGGCCGCGAAGAATGGCGAGCAACCCGCCGATGCGTTCGCAACTGCGGCTATTCATCTTGTGCGGCATGGCCGATGATCCGACCTGACCAGGACGGAAACCTTCGGTGGCAAGTTCTTGCCCGGCCATAAGGCGAATCGTGAGGGCCAGGTCGGCAGGACCAGCGGCTGCCTGCACAAGCGCCGAGACCACATCGAGGTCAAGCGAGCGCGGATACACCTGACCAACATTGGTGAGCCATGCATCAAAACCGAGATGCGCGGCGACACGAGATTCCAGTTGTTCGAGACGTTCGCCATCGCCATCGAAGAGATCGAGCATGTCTTGTTGCGTTCCGACCGGACCCTTAATGCCACGCATCGGATAACGCGCAAGTAGATCGTCAACTCGGTACAACGCCTGCAACAGCTCTTCACCGGCATTCGCAAACCGTTTGCCGAGCGTGGTGGCCTGCGCGGGCACGTTGTGCGACCGGCCAGCCATCACAACGGTTGCCGATTCGGCAGCGCGTTCAGCCAAACGAGCGAGCGATGCAAGCATGCGGCCACGAATCACCACGAGCGAACGTCGCAACTGCAGTTGCTCGACGTTCTCGGTGAGATCACGAGAGGTCATCCCCTTATGAATCTGCTCGTGACCAGCCAACGCACAGAACTCATCGATGCGGGCCTTCACATCGTGACGGGTAACGCGTTCACGAGCGTCGATGGAATCGAGGTCGACCTGATCAATGACACGGCGATAGGCATCGATCGCGTCGTCGGGCACCGCAACACCGAGGTCACGCTGGGCTTCAAGGACTGCCAGCCAGAGTTCTCGCTCAAGAACGATCTTCTGTTCGGGCGACCACAGTCGGACCATCTCCGCGCTCGCATACCGAGCAGCAAGAACATTGGGCACAGTCGTGGACGCCATTCGGTCTCCTCAAAGGCCCAAAACGGGCACCTCTTTAGGATACGACGACACCGAGGAGGTCTCGGTGCGATTTACAGATCAGCCCTTGGCGCGACGGGCTCGATCTTCGAGCAACTTTGCCTGAAGATCGGTATCGGAGATGGCCAGCATCTCAACCAC
>CAIKHC010000168.1 GCA_903827085.1 uncultured Candidatus Nemicrothrix sp.
AAGGCCGAGGACAACTCGTAGGTCGTCTCATTCACCGAACCACAACGGCGCTTCGGATGCTTTCGAGCTTTGTGGGCCCTATGCCTTTGACCGTAAGGAGATCATCAACGGACCGAAATCTCCCCATTTCGTTTCGGCGATCGATAATTGCCTTCGCGGTTGCTGGTCCGATTCCGCTGAGCGAATCGAGTTGCTCAAGCGTTGCGGTGTTGAGGTCCACCGGTCCCCCGGAAACACTCGCACCCGAAACTGAAGGGGAACCGGAGGCACCAGAAGGCGGTGGCTCGCCCTTTCGAGTGAACCACACACGCTGTCCATCGTTGATCGTCGATGCGAGATTGATCCGATCGAGGTCGATGTCCTCGGCCGGGCCACCCGCAACCTCGAGTGCGTCGACAACCCGAGACCCCAACGCCAAGCGATACACACCAGGCTGACGCACTGCGCCGCCGACATCGATGACGACTCCTGGGGCGGTTGTGGTGGTCGACGAGGATCCCGGGCTCACACTCGCTTGGGAAGCGACAGGACTGTTCACCGATTGCGTAGAACGCACGACAACCACCGCACACAGAAGAGCGATGAGAACTACTCCTGCTACGCCTATGCCAACTCGTACCGTGATCGATGATGTCTGTCGGTTCAACCATCGAATGGCGGTTGACCAACTACCCGATACCGAGCGCGTTGACGACGGACCCTTTCGCAAATGATGGAGGGCCCGTGCCGAAAAGTCTGACGCTGACTCTGGCGGCTCTGATGACACCGGCGGACCATCGCCCATTGGGTCTCTCCTTTACTCCCGATGCACATATGCGGAACGCTGGAGGAAGATTCCGGAGGCTATGTATCCGCCGAGATTGAAAGAAGGGCCATTCAACCCTGCGGGATGAGACGACGCGCTTAGAACAAGGTTGTGGTGAGTCTTTTGCGCCAAACGCCGGTGCGGGGATCTTCTGGTCCGAGAAGTTCGAGCAAATCAATGAACTCTTGACGAGCGTCATCGTTTGCCTTTACCTCGAGAAGCAACGTCTCGAGACGCTCCTCGATTTGCTCAGGCGAACTGATACCCGCACCGCTACGGACGTATGCAGCAATTCGACGCGTCTCGGCAGTCTCGGGAATACGGGCAAGAAGTTCGAGTGCTTCATCGCCGCGATTCTCGCCGGCGAGAAGTTCAGCCAGATCAATAATCACATCAGAGTTGTCTGGTTCGATCTCAAGTGCCTGTCGAAGGGATGCCTCGTCTCCTTGCTCTCGCAAGACATCGATAGCACTTGGTTCAGCCGGGGCGATGAGACCATTGACGAACTCGATGATCTTTTCTTCTGGCACCGCTCCAACGAATTGATCAACGATCTTCCCACCAGAGATCGCGAACACGGCCGGAATGCTCTGCACCTTGAACGCTTGCGAGGTAGCCGGGTTCTCATCGACATTGATCTTTGCGAGAACGACCCGGCCGGCTGTCGCAGCGACAGCAGCTTCGATCATTGGACCAAGCGTCTTACATGGGCCGCACCAAGGGGCCCACAAATCGACGACGACAGGAGTCGTCATTGAGCGGTTGAGGACCTCGGCTTCAAGGGTTTCGTCAGTTACGTCGATGATCACAACCTGAAGGATACGGCCAGACACCGAGAAGCGGGAGCGACGACGCCGCCGGTAGCGTGTCGGCATCCTGAGCCCGGAGTTGCCGTGACCCCATCAAGCGACATTGTTGGCATTCACGCCACCAATATCACCCATTGGATGCTCAAACGCGTCCCCGATCTCGTCGAGCCACTTCAGTTCGAACTCATTACCGGAGGCCTGTCCAACCTCACGTACAACGTGACCGACGCAAGTGGGCGACGTTGGGTTCTGCGCCGGCCGCCACTTGGACATGTTCTTGCAACTGCGCACGACATGGGTCGCGAAGTTCGAATCATCACCGCGCTCAGCAGCACACTCGTACCGGTGCCACCCGTTGTTGGTTTTTGCGAAGACGTCACCGTCAACGAAGCACCCTTTTACGTTATGGATTTTGTCGACGGAGTCATCGCGCGAAACTCCGAAGCTGGTTCCGCCCTCAGCGTCTCGGCCCGTGCGAACGCTGGTCGTTCACTCATCCACGTTCTCGCAACGATTCACGCCGTTGACGTTGACGGAATCGGCCTTGGTGATCTTGGTCGCAAAGAGTCCTACGTTGAACGCCAACTCTCTCGGTGGCAGCGTCAGTGGGAATCCACCAAGGACATCGAAGTGCCTGAGATGTCAGAGCTTCACCGCCGTCTCTCGGCAGCGATCCCGGAACAGGGGCCGGCAACGATCGTCCACGGCGACTATCGCCTCGACAACTGCATCGTCGACGACGACGGCAACGTCATTGCTGTTCTCGACTGGGAACTCTGCACGCTCGGCGACCCACTCGCCGATCTCGGGTTCATGTTCGTTTATTGGGCTGAGGCCAACGATTCGTTTGTCGTCATTGAGGGTTCAGCGACTGCGCTCGAAGGATTCCCCAGTCGTTCGGAGTTGCTCGCCAGTTACGAGGAGCTGACCAACCGCGACGTGAGCCAAATCGGCTATTTCGTAGCCCTGGGCTACTGGAAACTGGCCTGTATTTTGCAAGGCGTTCTCGTTCGCTACCGTTCGGGGGCTATGGGAGACCAATCCACCGACGCCGACTCAGGAGCCTCGCCTGTGCAGCGCCTCGCTATTGCCGGGCTGGCTGCATTCGACGGACAGATCGGTGGAGCACGTGTCTGAACTTTATGAGCTGATCGAAAGCCCAGAGTTGGACTCCCCGACCCTTCTGCTTGGTCTCGACGGTTGGATCGACGCAGGACTAGCGGCGACGAACGCGTTCGGCACACTTCTGGAAGATCTTGAAACGGTGACGGTGGCCCGATTCAACGCCGACTCTCTGATCGACCACCGATCACGACGCCCAACGATGCACCTGCTCGATGGAATCAATACAGGCCTCACGTGGCCAACCATTGAACTGCAGGCCGGATTCGATACCGAGGGTGCCTCGGTGCTCTTCCTCGTCGGAGCAGAACCTGATCACCGCTGGATGGCCTTCGCCGACGCCGTCGTCGATCTGTCGCACCAATTCGAGGTCTCTGCAGTTTTCGGATTGGGTGCGTATCCCGCGCCGGTCCCCCACACTCGACCTAGCCAACTCGTGACTACAGCCACCGATGCCGACATGGCCCAACGCGTCGGAAGCGTCAGTGGACGTATGGATGTACCCGCCGGCATCAACGCTGCCATTGAACTGGCCTGCGCCGCCTCCGGGATTCAAGCCACCGGACTTTGGGCGCAGATTCCCCACTACGCCGCCGGTATGCCCTATCCGGCAGGAGCCTTGGCACTCATCGAGGGACTTCGAACCATCGCCGGGCTGAACTTCAACCTCGGCTCACTCGTTGAAGATGCGCGTACATCACGCGTGCGTCTCGACGAGCTCGTCGCCAATAGCGATGAACATGTCGAAATGGTTCGTCAACTCGAAGCTCATGCCGATTCTCAGGTTGCGATCGAAGATCCGCTCCCGATGGGAGACGATCTCATGGCCGAGCTTGAACAGTTCTTGCGCGACCAAGACTGACGAATCGCTCGTTGTTAGCCGGCGACGAGATTTACCAAACTTGGCGGCTTACAAATCACCTTGCGTGGCGGCTTGCCATTGAGGTGTGCTTGGACCTTCTCACTCGACAAAGCGATCGACTCCGCAGTTGCCGCATCGATTCCTGAAGGAACATCGATCCGATCGCGGACTTTGCCGTTGACCTGCACGACCATGGTGACAGTGTCGACAGCCAGCATCGATTCATCAGCAACTGGCCACAGCAAACGATGAACATCGTCGCCATGGCGACGCTCG
>CAIKHC010000169.1 GCA_903827085.1 uncultured Candidatus Nemicrothrix sp.
AACCTGAACACTCCGATCGAGGGGGCTACGGTTCTTCCGTGGCCCCCTCGTCGCGTTCCCGCAAAAAGCGCTCGAGCACATTGCGCGCCTACGGACCACCCTTCTGGCGCGATGTCATGTTCTGGATCGCCGTCGGACTTTCGCTACTCATTGGCGTCCTGGTCGTCATCGTGCTGTTCATGCTGCTCAGCACCCCGCGAACCGACAACGGTTGGGCCTGGACCATCGCGATGTTCGCCATCAGCGTCTGGATTGGCTTCGTCTTACTTTCGCTCGGGCTCAACACCGCACGTGGCATCGACCGCGGGACAAAAGAGGCCGACGCTGCTCGGGGCGATCGATTCGAAGAACAAGGACGCAAAGCCGGCAAAGTCGTCGGGAGCGGACTCGCCAAGGTGACCGGGCGTTCAAAGACCGCTCCGGTTTCCACTGACCAAGAACATTCGGGTGCGGGTGAACCGCAATCGAGCGAGCCGAAACCCACACTCGATGATGCCGCCCGATCGCTGGGCATGATGGTTGGCCGCCGACTCGGCGGCCGGAAGGACAAGTCATGAGTCCTAATCGGATTGAGCCCAACGAGTATCGGGTCAAACCTGGTGCCAAAGTTTCCCTCAGGAAATGGTCAACGAGTGCCACTGATGGGTTTGATGGCGACAAAGAACAAGGCGCAGCGCTCCTCCCCGCACTCAACGAACGACTCGCCGAGTTGCAGGGGATGTTGTATGCCGAGTCGAAACACAAGATGCTCATCATCTTGCAAGGCATGGATACCTCGGGCAAAGACGGAACGATCAAGCATGTCTTCCGCACCATCAACCCCGTTGGCGTAAAGGTCAAAGATTTCAAGCGTCCCAATGACGTCGAATTAGCGCACGATTACCTGTGGCGAGTCCACGAACACACACCGCGCAATGGGCGCATCGTTATCTTCAATCGCAGCCACTACGAGGATGTTCTCGTTGTACGCGTCAACGATCTGGTTCCCAAGAGTGTCTGGGAACGTCGCTATGAACACATTCGTGGATTCGAACAGATGCTGGCCGACGAGGGCACGACCATTGTGAAGCTCTTTCTTCACATCTCAAAAGATGAACAACGAGCGCGGCTGCAGGAACGACTCGATAACCCGGCGAAGCACTGGAAGTTCGAACACGGCGACGTTGCCGAACGAGCGCATTGGGATGCCTATACCAACGCTTACGAAAAGGCAATCGCAGAAACCTCCACAAAGAGCGCTCCCTGGTATGTCATTCCATCGGATCGCAAGTGGTATCGAAACCTCGTGATCTCACAACTCCTCATCGACAAGCTTGAGTCGCTCGATATGAGCTATCCCGAACCGGCAATCGGTATCGAAAACATCGTCATCGGCGACTAAAAATCAGGCTCGCATATCAACGAATGTTGACAATTACTGGCGCAGGTTTTGGGGCTCTCGAGTCAGTCGAACCCGCAACCAATCGATACTCCCCGCCAGGCAATGCCGGCGGTCGCCCGTCGACACAGGCGGGAGTCTCTGACACACCCGAACCTCCGCACCATGGATACGTTGCGCTTGCCGTAACTGGCCAACGAGACTCGCCCAGAAGAATTTGCTGCGGCGGGCCCAGGCACGTCGAGAACGAAGGGCCAAGCCGAATCGTGTCGGACTCGAATCCCGCGCCATAGATCGCGCCACATGAAGCAACGGTGATCGGCGACCCGGAATGATTGACAACCACAACGGTCGCCGTCAGTTTGCTGCCGGCATCAATTGTCGTAGATGTCAGTTCGACCCACGCTCCGACTGACCCCTCGGCCACCGTAGGAATTGTCGTGGACGTCGACGGGGTTGTCGGCTCGGTCGATCCCGAAGTTGGACCACATGCAGTCAGCACCGTTCCAAGCATCAGTGCAATGAGTGCACCGAGCCTCCAGCGCATTTTTAGTGGAAGCCTTCGACCGTGGTGAGTCGAGCCGTGGCACGAGCCAGTGCTGCGGTGGCATCGGCATCATCACCGTTTTGCGCAGCAGCCTGGGCTTTTTCCTGCGCCTTGCGAGCACGCTCAACATCGATCGTCGATGACAGCTCGGCAAGATCGGAAAGGATCTTCACTCGGTCGTGGCTGACTTCGATGAAGCCACCGTGGACCGCAGCTTTTTCACTGCCACCTTCGGCCAACGTGATTTCAACGGTGCCGATTGCCAATGCACCGACGAACGGAGCATGGCCGGTGAGGAACGCGATATCGCCGCCGCCCACCGTGCGCGCACGCACCATGGAGGCGTCTCCCGAGAACAGTGTGCGCTCGGGCGAAACGAGTTCGACAGCCAGAGGCATCAGGAGTTGGCCTCGAGTTCGCGTGCCTTGGCACGTGCGCCGTCGGCATCGCCAACGTTGAGGAACGCCTGCTCGGGAAGATCGTCGAGGTCGCCATTGACGAGTTGTTCAAACGACTCGACTGTGTCCTCGACAGAAACGAAGATGCCGGGCATGCCGGTGAAGACCTCGGCCACGAAGAACGGCTGCGAAAGGAAACGCTGAACCTTTCGGGCACGGTCAACGGTGATGCGATCTTCTTCAGAAAGTTCGTCAAGACCAAGAATGGCGATGATGTCCTGAAGTTCCTTGTAACGCTGCAGAACTTCCTGCACGCGACGAGCAACGTCGTAGTGACGCTGGCCAACGATTTCGGGAGCGAGAATCGTTGAGGTCGATGCGAGCGGATCCACGGCTGGGTAGATACCGAGCGAAGCAATCTGACGTGAAAGTTCGGTGGTGGCATCGAGATGGGTGAAGGTGGTGAACGGCGCCGGGTCGGTGTAATCGTCGGCGGGCACGTACACAGCCTGCAACGAGGTGATCGAACGACCACGAGTTGAGGTGATGCGCTCCTGCAGCTCGCCCATTTCGTCGGCGAGTGTGGGCTGGTAACCCACCGCTGATGGCATACGACCAAGAAGGGTCGACACCTCGGAACCGGCCTGCACGAAACGGAAGATGTTGTCGACGAACAACAACACGTCCTGGTTCTGCACGTCACGGAAGTACTCAGCCATAGTGAGAGCCGAAAGCGCAACACGGAGACGGACGCCCGGGGGCTCATCCATCTGGCCGTAGACCAGAGCGGTCTTGTCGATAACGCCGGACTCTTGCATTTCGATCCAGAGATCGGTTCCTTCACGGGTGCGCTCGCCGACACCGGCGAATACCGACACACCACCGTGCTGTGAAGCAACACGGTTGATCATTTCCTGGATGAGAACGGTCTTACCCACACCAGCACCACCGAACAGGCCGATCTTGCCGCCTGAGAGGTACGGGGTGAGAAGGTCGATGACCTTGATGCCGGTCGGGAAGACCAGCGCCTTGGGCTCGAGGGTGTCGAACGCCGGCGGTTCACGATGGATTTCCCAACGCTCGACGTTGGCGTCGGTAAGCGGTGAATCGAGGGGCTCGCCGATGACGTTGAACACGTGACCAAGCACAGCGTCGCCAACTGGCACGGTGATGCCGCGGCCGGTGTTGCGCACTGGGGTACCACGACGAAGACCATCGGTGGGCTTCATGGTGACAACACGAACTCGGCTGTCGCCGATCTGCTGAGCAACCTCGGACACAACAACGATGTCCTTGCCGTCAACGGTCACGGTCATCTCGAGTGCCGTGTTGATCTCGGGAAGAGATCCACGCGGGAACTCAACGTCGACCACAGGGCCGGCGATGGCGACGACTCGGCCGTCTTTCAGGTTGGCGGGATTCTCGGTGACGGTCATCGTGGGATGGGTCTCCTGTGTGTGGCGAACGGTGGATTCAGACCTGTGCGTCGATTAATGAATCGACGGCGCGTGATCTGTTCGGTCGAGGTGGACGGGGAAAGCGTGTTGCGGTTCAAGGTGAGACGGAATGAGTTCGTGTGCCGAACCCTTATCGGCCGACATTGCCTCGGCGCCACCGACGATCTCCATGATCTCGGTGGTAATTGAATCCTGACGAGCCCGGTTCATGATGCGACTGAGCGATGTCTTCAGGTCTTCGGCATTTTCGGTTGCGGCCTTCATGGCCCGCTGACGTGACGCATGCTCCGACGCTGACGAATCAAGAAGCGCTGAGAACAGTCGCGACTCGAGGTAACGGGGAAGGATCTCGTTGAGAATGCCAGTGGGCGACGGTTCGTATTCCAAATCGGCGCTGGGACCGGCAGCATCATCGATGGCCGGAGTTTCAAGCGGAAGAAAGCGACGCAACACCGCTTGCTGAACGCCAGAAGAAAGAAAGCGTGTGTAGGAAAGATCGACCGAAGCGAGCTCGCCTGATTCGTAACGACGACGAACCGCAGCGGCGATGTCGCGAGCGTTGTCGTAGATCGGCTGATCGGTCATGCCTTCGAATTCCGCATCGATCTGAAGTCCGCGGAATCGGAAGTGCTTGATGGCCTTCTTACCGACAGCGATGATTGAATAACCCTGGCCTTGAGCACGAGCGGCATCGATTGCCCGCTCGGCCATGCGCAACACGTTGGTGTTGTAGCCACCGCACATGCCGCGATCAGAAGTGATCACAACAAATGCGGCGATGTTCGCAGTTGGGTTGTCACGCAGAAGCGGGTGTTCCTTGGCCGCACCAGCGCGAAGAAGGTCGACGATCACTGAAGTGATTTCATCGCTGTAAGGACGCGCTGAAGCGGCGCGGTCCTGGGCCTTCACGACACGAGTGGCCGCGATGAGCTCCATGGCGCGCGTGATCTTCTTCGTTGACTCGACGCTCTTAATGCGTCGACGAAGGATCCGCTCCTGACCACCAGCCATGTCAGTCCTCGACAGATCCGGTGGAAGCAGCGGCGGTCGGAACGAACTCTTGCGTGAACGCTTCGACAGCACCCTTGACGGAATCGGGAAGGTCTCCGGTGGAACGGATCTCGTCAAGCAGCGAGCTGTAACGGCCCCGCATGAAATCGAGAAGGTCCGTTTCGTAACGCTTGACATCGGTGACCGGAATGGCATCGAGGTAACCGTTCGCTCCGGCGAAGATCACAACAACCTGCTCTTCCACGGGCATCGGCGAGTTGAGGTTCTGCTTGAGCAGTTCAACGAGGCGGTAGCCACGTTCAAGCTGAGCGGCAGAAATCTTGTCGAGTTCAGAACCGAAGGTTGCGAACGCTTCGAGTTCACGGAACTGGGCAAGGTCGAGCTTGAGTGTGCCCGACACCTTCTTCATGGCCTTGATCTGTGCAGCAGAACCCACACGAGACACCGAGATACCTACGTCAACCGCAGGACGCACACCGGACTTGAACAGATCGTCCTGGAGATAGACCTGACCGTCGGTGATCGAAATGACGTTGGTCGGGATGTAGGCCGACACGTCGCCAGCTTTGGTCTCGATGACGGGGAGAGCGGTGAGTGAACCAGCACCGAGAGCGTCTGACAGTTTTGCCGAACGCTCAAGTAGACGGCTGTGGAGATAGAACACGTCGCCGGGGTATGCCTCGCGGCCTGGTGGGCGGCGAAGGAGAAGCGACATCTGGCGGTAGGCCTCGGCCTGCTTGGAAAGATCGTCGTACACGATGAGGCTGTGTTCGCCGTTGTCCATCCAGTGCTGACCAATTGCGCAACCAGCAAATGGTGCGAGGTACTTGTAGGGCGCCGGATCAGAGGCGGGAGCCACCACGACAACCGTGTAGTCCATCGCACCGAATTCGGTGAGCAGGCTCACGGTCTGCGCAACGGTCGATGCCTTCTGACCGATGGCGACGTAGATGCACTTCACGCCAAGACCCTTTTGGTTCAGGATCGTGTCGATGCACACCGTGGTCTTGCCGGTCTTGCGGTCACCAATAACGAGTTCACGCTGACCACGACCGATTGGGGTCATGGCATCGATTGACTTGATGCCGGTCTGCAGTGGCTCGTGCACTGGCTGACGGCCAGTAATGCCAGGAGCCTGAATTTCCATACGACGGGAAATGGCACCAATGATTGGTCCCTTGCCATCGATCGGCTCACCGAGAGCGTTCACAACGCGACCAAGAAGCGGATCGCCTACTGGCATCGAAAGAATGCGGCCGGTGGCACGAACGGGCGAGCCCTCTTCCACCGCTGCCGCGTGTTCGCCGTCGCCGACGATAACGGCGCCGATCGAGTCTTCGTCGAGGTTGAGGGCGAGACCAACGGTGCCGCCTTCGAACTCGAGGAGCTCGTTCACGCCGACATCGGGAAGACCCGACACGCGAGCAATACCGTCGCCCACTTCGAGCACACGGCCGACCTGCGTCGACTCAAGTGACGGGTTGTATCCCGACAGATTCTTTTGGAGGGCGGCAGTGATGTCGCCGGTGTTGATGGTGAGTTCAGCCATTACGGGATCCTCTGATCTCAGAACGATTCGCGGAGTTGGGACAGACGTTGGCGCACCGAGCCGTCAATAACGGTGTCGCCGATCTGGGTAACGATGCCGCCGAGAACCGACGGATCGACAATGACGATGATCTCGACCTGCTTGCCTTGGCTCTTGGCCAGGGCAGCAGCGAGACGCTGGATTTGGTCGTCGGACAGTGCGACGGCCGAACGAACCTGGGCGACGACTTTCTCGCCTTTGGCCGCATTGAGGTCAAGAAGACGCTCAACGATTTGGGGAAGTTCACGAATTCGACCATTACCGACAACAAGTGAAACCAGTGATGTCGTTAACGGAAGCGCTTTATCTCCGAGAATGTCTTCGATGATCTGCTGACGCTTGTCGGCAGGAAGTCGCGGATTGGAAAGCGCCTGATTCAGTTCGTCGTTGCCCTCGATCGTGCGAGAGATTCGGAACAGTTCGTCGGTTACCTCGTTGCCGCTTCCCTCTGCTCGGAGAAGCGAGAGAAAGGCATCGGCGTAAAGAGCATCGTGGTCGCTCATGAGCCAGCACCCACCTTTTGGATGTAGTTCTCGATGAGTTCGGTTTGCGTCGCACTATCGAGATTGTTGGCTACGACCTTTTCAGCAGCGCCAAGTGCGAGCACAGCAATTTCTGCCTGGAGATCGCTGGTGGCTTGGGTCTTCGCGGAGTCAACATCGGCAGCACCGCGAGCACGGAGATCCGATGCGTCGGTTCCGGCCTTCGCAATGATTTGAGTTTTGAGCGACGCAGCGGTTTCGCGAGCTTCGTCAAGGATGCGACGACGTTCCGCGTCGGCATTGGCAATATCGGAATCGATCTTGGCCAACTTGGCTTCTGCTTCTGAACGTGTCGCCTCGGCGGTTTCAATCTCGGAACGGATGCGCTCGATGCGTGCGTTCCACATGTTCTTGATTGCCGGACCGCCCTTCCAGACGATCAGCGTAAAGACAACAAGAAAGCCGATGGTGCCCCAGATGACCTCGTTGATATCTGAGGGCAGCACGAGGCTGTTGGGCTCATGAGCCTCAGAAGCGAAAAGGAGAAGTGCATTCATTGGTCAGTCCCCCTAGTTCTTTCCCGCTTGAGCGACATGGTCTTCGACGACGCGCACCTGAGCGGAACGATCGATCGACTTTTGAACAACGGCTTCAGCTGCTCCGACGGCAATGTCGGTGATGCTCGAGGTGAGTTCGCCGCGAGCACGATCCTTGGCGCCTGCAATTTCCGCAGCAGCCTCAGTACGCAACGATGCAACATCGGCCTCGGCAGCTCCGACCTGAACGCGACGCTCGGCGTCACCTTCAGCACGAGCTTGTTCGATGAGCTTGACGGCCTCTGAACGAGCACCGGCCAGACCGGCTTCGTACTGTTCGAGACGATCGACCCGAGCGGTATCGGCGGCTTCTGCAGCCTGTTGGTCGTCGCGGACCTTGTCGGCACGCTCTTTAAACGTGCGCATGACTGGTGGCAACAGAACGAACTTCATCAGAGCCCAGAGAATGGCAAAGAACACCAAGGTCCAGAACATTTCGTTCACGACCGGGAGAATCGGGTTCTTCGCCGTCGCCTCAGCGACAGCCTGATTCACATCGTTTGCCGCTGTTTCAGCGAAAACATTAACGAGTGCAAGCACTGCGTACTCCTTGGAGCGTCGGAGTCAAGAAAGGACAGGCCGGGAGTGCCGTCCGCCTCCGCCGAAGCGAAGACGGACAGGCGCAACACCCAGAGGATGGTTCAGACGAACTTGAGAAGAATGAAAACAACGAAGCCGATGAGGGCAAGGGCTTCGGTGAATGCGATGCCGAGGAACATGGTGGTACGCACCATGCCTGCGGCTTCTGGCTGACGGGCCATTGCCTGGACCGACTGACCGACGAGGTAGCCGATGCCGATACCTGGACCAATGGCGGCAAGGCCGTACGCCATACCTGCATTGGTTGCGCCGGCGATCGCCTGGGCGGTTGCCTTGTCGGTTACGACTTCGGTTGCTTGTGCGAGGATGCTCATTGCTGGTTGCTCTCCTGTTTGGGTGTTGCACCCCCGGCGACGACCGGAAGCGACAATGGTTGCTGGAGCGGATGCTCCGTGGTTGCGAAGGTGATCAGTGCTCGGCGTGCATCGAACTACCGATGTACACCGCGGCGAGAATGGTGAAGATGTAGGCCTGCAGGAACGCCACCATGACTTCGAAGCCGGTAAGGGCAACGAGCATGAAGAACGACAGCGGCAGGACTAGCGCCAGAAGCGACGCGGTGAACAGCGTGATGCAAAGCACGCTGAAGGTCACGAGCAGAATGTGACCAGCGAGCATGTTGGCGAAAAGTCGAACGGCAAGTGAGAAGGGCCGAACAATGAAGGTCGAGAGGAATTCGATCGGGACCACAAGGATGTAAAGCGCCTTGGGCACGCCGGGAGGTGCGATTGCGTTGATGAAGTACTTCGGACCCTGATGCTTCAGACCAACAGCGATGTAATAAGCCCAGGTGATGAGCGCAAGAACTGCCGGGCCAGCCATACGGGCGTTGGCCGGCATGTGGAAGAAGGGAATGACCTCGAAGATGTTGCCGATGAGGATGAAGAAGAACAGGCTCACGAGGTAAGGCAGGTAACGCATGCCATCGGGACCCATGGTCTCGAGCACGATGCCGTCACGAATAAACGCCACGGAACTCTCGACGAGGTTCTGCGCGCCCTTCGGCACCATTGAACGCTTGCGGTTACCAAGGATGAACAACACCGAGGTGGCCACGATGGCGACCAAGCTGATGAACGCGATCTTGTTGAACCCATACCAAGAGCCTTCTGGACCAAACCAGTTGGGCCATTCGACGAGGTTCTCGATGGGTGGGAACTCGAGTCCGAAAATCACTGGGCTGACGACTCCTTGGAGACAGCGGAGGGCTTGAGCGCCGGGAAGGCGAGGGACGCAGAGATGAACTTCATCTCCCAAAACAAAAGACCGAGGTGGGCGATGATAATCGTGAGGCCAAGCGGCAGCATCACAACCCAGGCTGCGTCACGAACGAGCCAGATCGCAGTGAATATAAGGGCAAGACGGATGAGATAGCCAAACAGCGCTGCACCCATCATCAAGCCAGCGGAGATATTGGCAGACCAAGTGAGCAACGCCGCGGCAAGCGCGAAATTACTTACGACGATCGCCAAACCGTAGGCCGCTGAAAAGGTCCCGTTCATTCCCCAGATGAGGCCAGCAACGAGAAGGAACGCTGGAGTGACATAGGCAGCGCGCTTGATGATGTCGCGCGCAATAACGGCTTCCGGAGCCGGACCTTCGACCTGCGCCGTGGAAGTGATCAACGCGCCCATGGGCCCGCCGCATCGTGTTGTTCCATCTCGGCCCGGTAATTGAAATAGATCTTCACAACTACGCCGATGAGGCCGAGCACAGCAAACAGCACAGTGAAAACCGGAACGGTGCCGAACAACTTGTCGATTCCGAACCCGATAAGGGCGAGAATCAACGGTGAGAAAACGAGCTCATACCCACCGGCGGAGCGGTTCATTTGCTCTGTAATTTCGCGTCGTTGCGAAACTGCCACCGAAAGTGCCCTGTCGTCAGCGGCACGCTGATCGGGGTGACCCAAGCGAACTCAGGACTCCCCACTCCGCAGTGCCGAGTGCTTGTGAATGTTTGCTCAAACTAGGACACAACCTGCGGTGCTGCAACTTTCGTGAAGGTTTTTTGCCTAGGCCTCACGAGCCGCCATCAGCTCATTCGACGCCGTTAATTTCCTCAGCCGTTGGCGCGATTCGC
Source organism: uncultured Candidatus Nemicrothrix sp. (assembly GCA_903827085.1). Classification (GTDB taxonomy): domain Bacteria; phylum Actinomycetota; class Acidimicrobiia; order Acidimicrobiales; family Acidimicrobilacustridaceae; genus Acidimicrobilacustris; species Acidimicrobilacustris europaeus. The sequence goes on from CAIKHC010000169.1 coordinate 10,140, forward strand.
GGTGGGCTGGAATCGACGGTTTCGGTGTGAATCGGGCTATCGATCGGGCCAGTCACCCCACCGCGCTCGAGGCCTGCCCGTCGCCTGGCGTCACGGGCTTCGTCACGCTCAAGCCGCCGGCGTTCAAGCCGGACTCCGGGATGGAGAATTGTGAAGAGAGACAGCAGAATCGCAGCGATCCCGAAGGGCACAATTCCGTCTCCAGAGCCGCTGTAGATGGGCCAGAGAACAAAACCGCTGAGCAGCGCAGTCCAGGTCCACAGGATGAAGACACTGCGGCGATGGCCATGGCCCAGTGCCATGAGACGGTGATGGAGATGACCCTTGTCGGCGTTGGAAATTCCGCTGCGCGAACGGGCCCGCCGGATGATGGCGAACAGTGTGTCGATAACCGGGACCCCGAGAATCACCAGCGGAATGAGCAGCGGGGCGAAGAAGAAGAATGAGGTACCGGAATAGGACCTATCAATGCGCCCGCCAACGACCATGGTCGATGCGGCCATTAACAAACCGAGGAGTAGTGCCCCCGCATCACCCATGAAAATTTTGGCGGGGTGAATGTTGTGGGGAAGAAAGCCAATGCACGCGCCGAGGGCAACGATGGCGACGAGGGGTCCGATGTTGCCCGCGGCCAAGAGTCCTTCGCTGCCGAGTTCGTGGGCATAAAGGAAGAACGTTGCTGCGCCGATGGCGACAATGCCGCCTGCCAAACCATCGAGGCCATCGATGAGGTTGATCGCATTGGCCATACCAACGACCCACACCACCGAAATCAAGTACGACCAATCAGTGGACAAAACAAACACGCCTGCGAACGGAATACGGAAGACGAGAATCGAAATTCCTGAGATCACCAACACGCTCGCCGCAAGAACAATGCCTGCGATCTTTGCCGGTGCAGAAACATCTTTCAGATCGTCGATAACTCCAACAACAGCAATCACAACTGCAGCGATCACTAACCCGAGTGGTTCAGTACTTCCGGCGAACACAGCATCGAATGACCCCATGCACCAAGCGGTGAACATTCCCACAAGCACACCGAGCAGCATTGCAACGCCGCCGAGAGTGGGAGTTGGGCGTTCGTGCACATGACGTGCATCGGGACGCACAACTGCACCAATTCGAAAAGCGAAACGTCGAATGCCGAACAAGGTCGCAAACGTCGTGGCGGCAACAACCACCAAGACGATTGCGTATGAGCCAATGCTCGGCACGGTGTCGAAGACTCCCTGACTTAGCTGTAGGGGGTGAAGTTGGCGCAAAGTGCGGCAACATCAGCGCGCACTGCGGCGATTGCCGCATCGTCGGCACGACCGCGAAGCGCTCGTGCGATCAACGAAGCGATCTGCACCATTTCGGGTTCGGTCATTCCCTGCGTGGTAACCGCAGGGGTACCGATACGCACGCCACTGGTCACAAACGGTGAACGCGGGTCGTCGGGAATGGTGTTCTTGTTCAACGTGATACCAGCGAGGTCAAGAACCGCCTGCGCTTCTTTACCTGTGAGCTCAGCATCGAAACCACGAAGATCAACCAAGCAGAGATGGTTATCGGTGCCGCCTGACACCAACCGGAATCCTTCTTTGGTCAGTGCTTCAGCAAGTGCACCAGAGTTCTTCACGATTTGTTGCGCATATCCCTTGAATGAAGGATCGGCTGCTTCGCGAAACGCAACTGCCTTTGCTGCGACCGCATTTTCAAGCGGACCACCCTGCAAGCCAGGGAATATCGCCTTATCAATTGCCGCTGCGTGTTCAGCGCGACTGAGAATGCAACCACCACGCGGACCACGCAACGTCTTGTGCGTTGTGAAGGTAACGACATCGGCGTACGGCACCGGATTGGGATGCGCGCCGCCAGCGATGAGACCAGCGATATGCGCAGCGTCGAACATAAGCAGCGCACCGATTTCATCGGCGATCTCACGAATGGGCGCAGGATCGATGATTCGCGGGTAAGCGGTAGCGCCAGCGATGATCATCTTCGGGCGTTCGCGCAAAGCGGTCTCGCGCATTTGATCCATGTCGATTCGTTCATCGGCCATGTTCACGCCGTAAGCGACGAAGTTATAAAAGCGACCAGAGATGTTGACGGGCGAACCATGGGTGAGATGGCCGCCATGATCGAGGCTGAGCCCCATAACGGTGTCACCCTGCTCAAGGAGCGCGAGATACACGCCAAGGTTGGCGTTTGCACCTGAGTGGGGCTGGACATTGGCGTGGTCGGCACCGAAAAGTTCTTTCACCCGGTCACGAGCAATGTCTTCAATCTCATCGACGATCTCGTTGCCGCCGTAGTAGCGCTTACCGGGGTAGCCCTCGGAATACTTGTTCGTAAGAACTGAGCCCGTGGCTCGCATCACTGCGGGCGAGGTGAAGTTTTCCGAGGCGATGAGCTGCAGTGTCGTGTTCTGACGTTCGACTTCGGAATCGATGAGTCCGAAAAGCGTGTCGTCGTTGTCAGCGGGCCAGGGCATGGCAGGTCTCCTCGTACGGTGTGCCATGGATCGTAGTGCCGCACCTTCGGACGACGACCCGCTCGGCAGGTACGTTGCCTGCCATGGCTCTCGAACTCGATCCCCGACTTCCAATAATCGTCGGCACCGGACAGATCATGATCCGCGACGCTGCGACCGAACCGCTTGAACCAGCCGAACTCATGGCCGAAGCCTTGCGCCGAGCCGAGACCGATAGCGGCGGAACGGGGCTTCTCACTGGCGCCGATCAAGTCCTGACGGTGAGCGAGCTGTCGTGGAGATACCGCAATCCAGCACTCGCTGTCGCAGAACGAATTGGCGCATCGCCCCGGAGACTGGCGACTTCAGTCGTGGGCGGGAATCTCGCCGGGGTGATGGTTGCCCGAGCTGCTGCCGATATTCAGGCCGGCGCCGCTGACGTCATTGTCATCACCGGGGGTGAAGCAACACGAACCCGATCCCGACTCCGCAAGGCCGGTCTCGAGGCCGCATGGTCGATCCAGTCCGACTCAGTCGAGTCGCCCGAGTCGATCGGCGACCTTCGTCCGCTCGTCAACGAAATGGAAAGTGCCCGGGGAGTTCAATTGCCCGTGCATGTGTACCCGTTGTTTGAGGTTGCTCTGCGGGCCCGACTTGGACTGAGTGTCGAAGGGCATATCGAACGCATCGGTTCGTTGTGGTCGGCATTCTCTGAAGTTGCATCGACAAACCCGAATGCTTGGCTCCGCACTCCCCTTTCCAGTTCCGAGATCACGACGCCGTCTGCAGACAACAGAATGATCGCGTGGCCGTACACAAAGCGATTGTGCTCAAACAACCAGGTTGACCAAGGCGCGGCGGTGATCATCACCTCGGTTGCAGCTGCAGAACGCGCCGGCGTTCCTCGTGATCGATGGGTGTTTCTTCACGCAGGCGCAGAAGCCATCGATCACTGGAACGTTTCCAACCGCGTCGACTTGTGTTCCTCGCCCGCACTGCGCACCGCCGGTCGCGATGCATATGCGCTTGCCAAGCGCGGTCCCGACGACATCACGCACTTCGACCTCTATTCATGTTTCCCATCTGCGGTGCAGATCGGAGCGATTGAACTCGGCCTCATTCCTGCTTCCAACGTCAACGGGGCTGGATGGGGCGGAATCGGCGCGTCTCGGCCGCTAACGGTGACCGGCGGAATGACCTTTGCCGGCGGGCCGTACAACAATTACGTCACTCACGGTCTCGCAACAATGGTCGACACGTTGCGAAACGACGCTGGCTCCATGGGCCTTTGCACCGCAAACGGTGGCTACACCACCGAACATGCGGTACTTCTCGCTTCAACGGAACCGCCAACCGCTGGCACATATCGACACTCCAACCCGCAAGCCGAAGTCGACGCGTTGCCCCGCGTGGAATGTGACGACACTTGGACCGGCGATGTCATCATCGAAAGCGCAACTGTCGTGTTCGAAGACGTTTCCATGCGCTCGCTTATTGCGACCCGCACACCAGAGGGTCAGCGCGCTTGGGGAATGTCCACCGACGCAGACTTCATGAACGCCGCCATGACGACCGAGCTTGTTGGAGCCCGCGCGCGACGCTCCGCCAACGGAACGATCACATTGGACTAATGCAGTCGACGAACTAGCCGTCGCTCAGATTGGCCTTTAAGCGAGCGGCAAGCAAAGTGTGGACTCGTTCTTCGGCTTTCGGCATTTCGCTCAAGAGTTTTTGAAATGCCTTGGTGTCGAACGCGAGTAACGCCATCGGGGTCGTGGCCACAACGGTTGCTGTTCGAGGCCGACGATCGATAAGCGACATCTCGCCAACCATGGAGCCAGGCCCAAGCGTCACGAGATGATCCTCACCAACGAAGACTTCCGCTTCACCGGATTCGATGACATAACACTCTTGGCCGACTCGACCTTGATCGATCAGAAGCTGCCCCGCCTCGATCTCAACATCGTCGGCTAACTCGGCCACCCGATCGAGTTCAGCGTCGCTGAACCCCTCGAAGAAGGCCAAACCTCTCAGTCGAGAGGCCCCGTTCACTGCTTTTTTTCGCTTTCCGAACACAATTCGCACCTTTCGGCATGGACGGGTGCCCCCGTCCGCGACGATGGTAGGCGCATCCCGCTTCATCTGACCGGAGGAATTCATGGTCTCGGAACTCTTTGACCCCACCGCATGGCGCCTCGTCCCCGGATTTGAGGACTTCACAGACATCACCTACCACCGCGCTGTCGACCAGGGAACGGTTCGCGTGGCGTTCAATCGTCCCGAGATCCGCAATGCCTTCCGACCACAAACCGTCGACGAGCTCTACCGAGCCCTTGACCATGCGCGCATGTCGGGCGATGTCGGCTGCGTATTGCTCACGGGTAATGGTCCATCACCACGAGACGGTGGCTGGGCCTTCTGCTCCGGCGGCGATCAACGCATTCGCGGCAAGGACGGCTACAAGTACGCCGACGGCGAAACTGCCGACACGATTGACCCAGCGCGAAGCGGCCGACTTCACATCCTTGAGGTACAGCGACTGATTCGGTTCATGCCGAAAGTCGTGATCTGTGTTGTTCCTGGCTGGGCGGCTGGCGGCGGCCACAGCCTGCACGTTGTGTGCGATCTCACGCTTGCAAGTGCCGAACATGCGAAGTTCAAACAGACCGACGCCGACGTTGCCAGCTTCGATGGCGGCTTCGGCTCGGCATATCTCGCTCGCCAGGTCGGCCAGAAATTTGCACGCGAGATTTTCTTCTTGGGCCGTGAATACAGTGCAGAGCAAATGTTCCACATGGGAGCGGTCAACGAAGTTGTTCCGCATGCCGATCTTGAAAAGGTCGCGCTTGAGTGGGCAGCGATGATCAATGGCAAGAGCCCAACTGCACAACGCATGTTGAAGTATTCGTTCAACCTCATTGACGACGGACTTGTTGGTCAACAGATCTTCGCTGGCGAAGCGACTCGTCTCGCTTACGGCACCGATGAAGCAGCAGAAGGTCGCGATTCATTCCT
>CAIKHC010000170.1 GCA_903827085.1 uncultured Candidatus Nemicrothrix sp.
CGTCGTGATACGGAACAAAGTTTTCCGTCCGGCAGAGTTGAGGTCCGTTCGCCGTTGCTTCCCGGTAGTGGAGCCAAGGGCCGTCGTCGGGCCATGTCATGAGATCATCGATCCATTCACGAAGCTCGGCTACCCCTTGGGGCTGCAGAGGCTCGGTAAGCACCCAACCGAACTTCTGAAAATGGTCGGCGGCATCGGGGCCGGGTTCGATGGTGTCAAAGAATGGCTCGTCCACATCGCGATGCTAGGCCTGTGTCCTACGCTCCGGATATGGCCGATGCTCGTCCGAACATTCTTTTCATCACGCTCGATGAATTCAGGGCCGAGTGTCTTTCGGCGGCCGGCCACCCGGTGGTGCAAACCCCAGCACTTGATGAACTCTGCGCCGAGTCGGTGCGCTTCGCCAGGCACTATGGACAGGCCTCTCCATGCGCGCCCGGCCGAGCGGCGCTCTACACCGGCACCTATCAGATGAATAACCGCGTGGTGATGAATGGTTCGCCGCTCGATGCCCGCTTCGACAACATCGCGCTTGCCGCTCGCCGAAATGGGTACGACCCGGTGCTGTTCGGCTACACCGATCAAGCGATCGATCCCCGAACGGTTGCGGCAGACGATCCGCGTTTGTTGACCTACGAAGGTGTGCTTCCCGGATTTCGATGTGAACTCGATCTCACTCGTGGACGTGAAGCGTGGGCGGATTGGGTGCGTGCGCAGGGTTACGACATGCCTGTTGACCCTGAAGAAGGACTCGCAACGGAATCGGAACGTCCTGCCAACTTGGGAATCAGCGCGTTTCTCACCAACCAATTTCTTGAATGGCTTCCGGGTCACGACGAACCTTGGTTTGTTCATTTGAGTCACCTACGCCCACATCCGCCGTTTGCAGCTGCAGGGGAGTGGGCGACGGCCTACGAGCGTGCTTCGGTAGATCTTCCGAATGCTCCTGGATCAGACCTCCATCCTCTTCACGAATTTTTGTTGTCGATTTCGTACTTCGCTGCACCGGAGGACGAAGCGGGTCTGCGTGAGATGCGTGCGCAGTACTACGGAATGATTAGCGACGTTGACCAGCAACTCGGTCGGGTGTGGAACGCACTTCGTGAATTAGGGCAATGGGACAACACCATCGTGATTGTGACGGCAGATCACGGTGAGCAACTTGGTGACCACGGCATGGTGCAGAAGATGGGCTGGTTCGAGGAAAGTTTTCATATTCCGCTGATCGTTCGCAACCCTCGAACCTCGCGAACTGGCGGCGGAGTGGTTGAGGCCTTCACTGAAGCGGTCGATGTTTTCCCGACGCTGTGTGAGTTGATCGACATCCCGGTTCCTCGGCAATGCGATGGCCGTTCGTTACGACCATTTCTCGAGGGCGAAACACCCGATGAATGGCGAGATGCGGCCTATTGGGAATTTGACTGGCGATTCTTCACTGCTGGTCGCGACGGAGCGATGTGGCCACAGGACCGTCGGAGCGTGAGCCATCAGCTCACCGTCCGACGATGCGAAGACGTTGCCTACGTGCAATTCGCCGATGGCGATTCGCTTGTCTACGACCTTGCGGCTGATCCGACATGGCGCACGATGTTGTCTGATCCGCAGAGGGCGTGGGCCGAAGCACGCAAGATGTTGGCGTGGCGGGCGCAGCACACTGATCGAACTCTTACGGGGACGTTTCTTCCGTAGGTGAGGCGCGACGAACCGGTTCGTTCTATGGTCGGCATCCATGATGCGCTTCAACCACATGGAACTGACCTTTGCCCCCGGAACCCTCACGCCGGAGTTCCGTGACCAAGTCCGTGCCTTTTATGGCGGACTCTTCGGCTGGGACTGCAAGGACACCGAAATTCTTGGGCAGAGTGGCTTGCTGATGATGCTCGATGAACGCGCAACACAGTTCATCTTGTTGGCGGAAAATCCGAATCCGATCTCGTCGCCCGGTTACGACCATCTGGGTCTTCTGCACGACACCCGTGAGGAAGTCGACGCACTTTGCACACGCATCGTGGAAATGCAGAAAACCGAACCGGACATCAAGCTGAAGGTCTATGACGACCTTGTGAACCCGGCGAGTACGGTCCACGCGTTCTACGTGAAGCACTTGTTGCCGATTTGGTTCGACGTGCAGTGCATCGAATACACCGCACCGCCTGAACGCAATTGGCACTACGGCTAAGCGAGACCTCAGTCGAGGTAGCGAATGCCTGTGAGTTCCTCGGACTCGTTCCAGAGTCGTTGCGCATCGTTGGTGTTACGGGCTCGCTTGGTCGGCGTTTCGAGTTTTGGTGAACCGAACATCAGATAGCGCGGACCAAAAAAGTCGCCGCCTTTGGCCGACGGGTCGACGCATGCGCGCACAAAGGGAAGTGCTCCCTTGGCTGCCGATTGTCCGAATCCGCCGATTGGTTTCAGCAACTTATTGAGCAGGCCAGAGCCCTCGACTCCAAGATCGGTGCGGCTTCCGCCGGGATGAGCGGTGAGGGCAATCGTTGATGCGCCAGCGAGTGAGAGGCGGCGTTGAAGATCGAGTGAGAACAGCAAGTTGGCCAACTTGCTCTGGAAGTACGCCGGCCAGCGCGAGTAGCGATGGCGCTCGTAGTTGAGATCGTCGAGGTGCATCTTTCCGGGGCGGTGTCCCATGCTTGAGTGGTTCACAACACGAGAACCGGGAGTTGCGAGAAGCATCGGTAACACCAAACCAGTCAATGCGAAATGGCCGAGGTGATTGACGCCGAATTGCGTCTCGAAACCGTCAACCGTCGTTGACTCATCGACGGCCATAAGTCCGGCGTTATTGCCGAGGATGTCGAGTCGGTCGACTGTGGAGTGAAGGCGTTCCGAAAATGTCTTTACCGACGAAAGATCGGCGAGATCCAACGTCATTGTTTCGACTGTCCCACGGGGGGATTTCATTCGGATCTTGTTGGCCGCTTCAGTGGCTTTGGTTTCGTTGCGGCAGGCCATGATGACGCGAGCGCCAGCACCTGCGAGGTCGGACGCGATGTGGAAGCCGAGTCCGGCATTCGAACCGGTAACGACGGCAACCTTTCCAGTGAGGTCCGGAATGTCGGAAGTGGTCCAAGTCATGGTGTCGCCTTTAGGGGTTTCGATGCTGGGGTTGCGCCTCAGACATTAAGGAATTGTTCGAGAATACGGGCGAGTTCAACCGGTTGGTCGCCCTGGATGCTGTGGCCGGCCTGCTCTACGTGAATGATCTGCGCATCGGGCCGGCGTTTCACGAGCTCGGCTTCGTCGGCATCGTCTACAACTGACTGCGGGAGCATTCCTCGGGCCAGCAGGATCGGCATCGAACTATCGCCAATGACTTCCCACAGCGAGGAGAAGTCAGGATGCTCGCCGCCGGTTTCCAGCATCCGCCGATAACGCCATACCCAAGAACCATCGTCGAGCTGGAGTGCGTTGTGAAGGATGCCGCGCCGTAACGAAGATTCGGTTCGCGTCGGATTGAATTCAATCGTTCGGGCAAGGAGTTCATCAAAGTTGGGAAACGATTCTGGCCCGTTGATGAAATTGGCGATCTGTTGTGCCTTGGGGCCGTCAACACCGGGAGTGACGTCGACTAGTGCAAGCCGTCGAACGAGTTCGGGTGCGTGTCCGGCGAGCGCTACCGATGTCATTCCTCCGAGCGACATGCCAACAACAAGTTGCGCGTCTGGGGCAAGTTCTCGGATCACGACGGCAACGTCTTCAGCGTTGGCGAAGATGTTGAGGCTTCCGTTCGCTCCGCCGTCAGAGTGACCGTGACCGGGAAGGTCGATTGCGACAAGCGGTCGGTTGAGTGCGAGGGCAACGGTGTCCCACGTATGGGCGTTTTGGGCTCCGCCGTGTAGGAACACGATCTCTGGTGATCCGGTTCCCCAGACCAATGCGCTCAACGATCGATCGGTGTCGACGGCTACGTCGACACGGCGAACTTTGGGCGGTCCGTTCCACACAATTCCAACTTCGGTGGCATTGTCCTCGAAGTAGGAGAACTCGTCGTAGGGAACACGTTCGATTGCAGACACTTGGTTTCCTTTAGGAGGGACGGCGACGGGCCGACGCGCGCAATGAGGGTGGATCAATTGACTTGTCTTCTTCAACGACATCTTCGCCAGGAGCCACGACGCGGTCGATGGCGTCGAGGAGGTCGGCGTCGAGGCGCAGTTCAGCGCATGTGATGAGGTCGTCGAGTTGTTCCATGGTTCGTGGCCCGATGATCACTGAAGTCACATTTGGGTGTTCCATGGCCCACGCAGTCGCGAGGTGGGCGAGCGGTAGTCCGGCCTGATCGGCGAGTGACTGCAAGGCCACCGTTGCGTCGAGCCGTGCCCGATTTTGTGGGCTGTCGAGTTCCTGGCCCCATCGCTTGCCCATCATGGCGAGACGAGATGATTCGGGAACGTCGCCGATTTCGCGGTAGCGACCCGAAAGCCAGCTTCCGCCAAGAGGGCTGTAGGTGATGACGCCCATTCCGTAACGCGAACACGTCGGAAGGACTTGACGTTCAATGCGACGCTTGAGAATCGAATACGAGGCTTGTTCGCAGCGGAACTTCACGAAGCCCATTTTCTCGGCGGTCCATTGCGCCTCGACCATTCGCTCAGTGGGCCACGCGGAATGTCCGGCGTAAATGATCTTGCCGGCGGCTGTGAGATTGGTGAGGCCGCTCATTGAGTCCTCAAGAGCAACGCTCTCGTCGAAGCGGTGCAATTGGAAGAGGTCGATGCGGTCGGTATCGAGCCGGCGGAGACTTCCTTCGATTGCTTGCGCCATCCAACGGCGCGAGTTGCCTTTTTGGTTCCGGTCGGAACCCATCGGGTGATACATCTTCGTGGCGATCACGAGTTCATCGCGACGACCGGCGATTGCTTTGCCGACGATCTCTTCGCTTTCGCCGCCGGAGTACGCGTCGGCAGTGTCGATGAAGTTGATGCCCGAATCGAGAGCTTTGTGGATGATGCGTATGCATTCGGCGTGATCGGTGTTGCCCATTTGGCCGAACATCATTGCGCCGAGGCAATAGCGACTGACCGAGACGCCAGTCGTTCCAAGTGATGCGTACTTCATTGTTCCCCCTGAAAGTGTTGATCAGATCAATGAGATGTGATCATGAGCCCCATGCTTGCCGAACTTGGCGGTTCGGGTCACGTTCAATGGTGACATCTCTGCCGAGAATTGCCGTCGCTCGCTCTGTCGTGTTGTAGGCGGGCCAGTTTTGATCGCCAAGCGATGGAACGCCGTTGGTGGCAAAGTCGGCCCACGAACGTTGCATCAGTGACGCTAACGACATTGCCTGTTCGGGATCGGAAACAAATGTGTCCCACCCGTCCGCATCAATAGTTGTGAATGGGAAGGGGATATCGACGCCATGGGGCGAGCCCATATCGGGTGACGACGCTTCCCAATCAAAGCGGTACATCCACGTGGGGCTATGTGCTGAGCGGGCTTCAGCAATGCGAAGTGCGGGTAGCCACATCGCGATATCGGTGTTGGCCCGTCGCCACGCTTCCGGCGGTTCGGAAGCGTCAGTCGCTCCATATGCATCGATCAGCGCATCGACATTGCCGCCGGCCGCCGTAAGTCGTGTGCGCAGGCCATCAGCAGTGAGAGAGCCCGCTGCAGGATCAAACATTTTGAACAGATCCATTTCATCGCGGTTGGTGCCGATGATGACCGGAACTGGGTTGAATCCCGACGACGCTGCTTCGAGCCAGGTTTGCGGGAGCACGACACCGTCGACGACGGGATGGAAGGGCATCGTGCCAACCGTGCTGAAGAGTTCCATGGCCGCGTTTGCTTGTGCATCAATGATTTGCGCACCTGACATCGAACGAAGCGCGTCAACGTCGACAGTGTCGAGACCTGCCGAGCGAGCGAATGCCTCCGCAACGAGCTGTGCTTTGTCTCGATGAAGAAGAAGGTCGGTCGCCCCGCTCTGAACGATTGCTCGTTGAAAAAGTCCAACCGCCGCCGGCATGGCGAGGAGGGAGAGGACGCTCCCGCCGCCTGCTGATTCGCCGAAGATGGTGATGTTGTCGGGATCGCCGCCGAACGCGCTGATGTTGTCGCGTACCCATTTGAGAGCAGCGACCTGGTCGAGCAGTCCTACGTTTGGTGTGCAGGATGGATCGTCGATCACAAGAAAGCCGAGTGCGCCGAGTCGGTAGTTGATTGTGACAACCACGGTGTTGGTGGCGGCTGCCATCCGCGATCCGTCGTAGGCGGAGAGCGAACCGGCACCCAAAGAAAACGCACCACCGTGAATCCACACCAGAACGGGACGTACATCCTCGACCGAGGGAGTCCATACGTTGAGGTTCAAGCAGTCGTCGGATTGGTTGCTACTTCCCATCCCTGGAACGAGACCGTCGAGAGGGCCTCCGTTCGGCTGCCATGGGGCTGGTCCGTACATGGTCGCATCGCGGGTGTCAGCCCATGGAAAAACCGGGGATGGCGGAGCCCATCGGAGTTGGCCAACGGGCGCTTGAGCGAAGGGGATGCCGAGGAATGCCGTAGAGCCCGGAGTGGAGCGGCCTTGGAGGCTGCCGTCGGCAATCGAGACGGTCGTCATTGCGAAAGGCAACCACATTCGATGGTTCGGTGCGTCGGTTTGGCATCTAACGTGTCCCCATACGTCGACCGGGGGGTTGCGCGATGACGATTGAAGCAAATGACGCCGCAACTCGTGGTTCGGCGGCTGTGCCTGAAGGCATTGAGCTTTCGAAGGGCGGCGCCGATGTGTGGTCGCCTTCGATTACGCCACCAATTGGTGTCGAACTCACCGATGAGCAGAAGTTGGCATGTTCGTTTCGAATCCTCGCCCGTGAAGGATTCAGCGAAAATATTGCTGGTCACATCACGTGGGCGAACGCTGACAACTCTTCGTTAATGGTGAATCCGTGGGGTTTGTGGTGGGACGAAATTTCTGCTGCCGATATCTGTCGAGTCAATCCCGATGGTCGCGTAATTGGCGGTAAGTGGGATGTCACTCCAGCGGTGCAGATCCACACCGAACTCCACCGTCGCCGACCAGAGGCGCGTGTTGTCGTACACAACCACCCGTACTACGTCGTACTCCTCGCTGCGCTCGGACTTGTCCCTGAATTTCTGCACCAGCAGTCATCAATGTTCGACGGCGAACTTGGATTTGTCAGCGAGTACTCCGGTGAAATCGATTCACCCGAACTCGGCGCCGACCTTGCTGAGCGCATCGGTGATGCGTCTGTTGTCATCCTCGCGAACCACGGTGTAATCGTTACTGCGCCGACAATCGAAGAAGCGACCTACAAATCGGCCACGCTCGATCGTCAGTGCAAGTTGATGTACGACGTTCTCGTTGCTGATCGGCCCGCAACAACTGTCCCGCCGATGGTGCGTCCTGCGATGAAGGCATCGCTTCTTGAACGTGGCACCGAGGTCTACTGGGCCGGAGCGGTCCGCCGTCTTATCCGTGAAGAACCCGACGTTCTGGAGTGAACCATGTCAATCAGTCTTGATGATCTCGCGTCCAACATGAATTTCACCACTGGCGGAAAGTCAAAGGCCGGCGGTGTCACGTTCCTTCCCGAACCCGAACGCCGCAAGCGTGACTACACAATCATTTCTGCTGACGACCACATTGTGGAGCCGCCACACACCTTCGAAGGCCGTCTACCTGCGAAGTTGGCCGATCGTGCTCCAAAGGTCATCGAGAAAGAAGATGGCTCGGAAACGTGGGTCTACGACGGGATGGAAATTCCGAACGTTGGGTTCAATGCTGTTGTTGGTCGTCCGGTTTCTGAGTACTCATTCGAACCAGCACGTTTCGATGAGATGCGACGCGGAGCATGGGACATCAACGCTCGAATCGCGGACATGGATCTCAACGGCATTTATGCATCGGTGAATTTTCCTTCGTTCCTTCCGGGGTTCTGTGGTCAGCGACTGCAAACAACGACGAATGACGTCGACCTTGCGCTGGCAACGACTCGTGCCTGGAACGACTGGCACATCGAGGAATGGGCGGGGACGCATCCCGGGCGCATCATCCCTTGCCAAATCCCGTGGCTTCTCGATCCCGTTCTGGGTGCCGAGGAAATTCGTCGTAATGCAGAACGTGGTTTCAAAGCGGTGTCGTTCACTGAAGCTCCGCACATGTTGGGTTTCCCGTCGCTTCACACGGGTTACTGGGATCCAATGATGCAGGCCTGTGCCGAAACCGGAACCGTTGTGAACCTGCATATTGGTTCCTCGGGTACTTCACCGGCCACAGCTCCCGATGCACCGCCCGACACCGTGGGCGTGTTGTTCTTCGGTTACGCGATGTTTGCCGCGGTCGACTGGTTGTATTCGATGCTTCCTGTTCGATTCCCAGATCTGAAACTGTGCATGTCCGAAGGCGGCATTGGTTGGGTGGCCGGCCTCATGGATCGCCTCGACCACATGCTCAGCTATCACGACATGTACGGAACATGGACGGGTACTGATCTGACACCGGCCGAAGTTCTCAAGCGGAACTTCTGGTTCTGTGCAGTTGAGGATCCTTCGGCGTTTGTGCAGCGAGAACGTATCGGGATCGAAAACATTCTCATCGAAAGCGATTACCCCCATTGCGATTCAACCTGGCCAAACACGCAGACTGTGACCAAGCATGAGATCGGGAATCTTCCGGCCGATGACATTGCTCGCATTACTTGGAAGAACGCGTCAGAGCTCTACAAGTTCCCGGTTCCCCAGTCGGTTATTGACGATCCTGAGTCCTACTGAGGGCTGAAGACGCCATGGGTTCGGTGGCCCTACGATCCGACCATGGCGATTCAGGGAAACCGTATCTTCCACTGCAACTCGAACTGCTCTGATCTCGACGTTGCTGTTGCGTTTTACGAGGCCCTTGGTTTGCGCCGGGTGTTGCGAACAGTGCCAAGCAAGAACCAGTCGGGTTCGGCGTTCGGTCTCGACGAGGTCGCGTGGGACGCGTGGATCATGCATTCCGATGATGGCATCGATGGTTTATCGCTCGATCTGCTCGAGTGGAAAACGCCCCTGCCGACGGGAACAGCGCCTGGCCTCGATGGTGAGCCCGGGTACAACCGGTTGATGATCTCGACACCGGATATCGACGCAACTATTGAACGAGCCGTGGCTGCTGGTGGAACTCTTGTTGCCGGTCCGCGCATGGTCGATGGCGGTGGTGTTCAGGCTCGAGTCGCGATGTTGCTCGACCCTGACCTCGTGCCGGTTGGTCTCTTTCAAGGCGAAAAGACCTCAATTGCCCAGGTTGTCGTGAACTGCGCCGATATCGATGAGTCGCTTCGCTACTACCGAGATGTCATGGGCCTCACTCCGCTTCAGGAAGTCACTGAGATGGTGTGGCCAGGCGATCTCTACGGCCGCGAATCCGACGTAAAGGTCCGTGCCGTGCTCCTTGCCGATGAAGGTTCGGTCTTCACTGTTGCGCTCGCGCAATGGCTCGACCCTGCACCGAAGACAACGGTGCGTAATCGCGGTGCCAATGAACTTGGCCTTTTCCGTATGGCGTGGTCCACCACCGATTGCGCTGCCGATGAAGCCGTGGTTCGCGCTGCCGGTTCCACCCCATTCGTGCCGACAGAAGAACTCTCTGTCGGCGACAATCTTCCGCTCTTGCTTGTCTTGTTCTGGCCCGGACCGAACGGTGAATGTCTCGAACTCATCGAGACCACTGATCGTTCTGGCGCACTCTGATTTTTTGTTCTCATCAAAGGAGTACTTGTGAAACTCGAAGACATTGATCTTTCCGACATTGAGTTCTGGGCCAAGCCGTGGTCCGAGCGAAACGCGGCTTTCGCCACGTTGCGCCGTGAAAATCCCATTGCGTATTTTCCCGAACCCATTCTTGAACCGTTTCCAGAGGGTCCGGGTTACTTCGCGATCACGAAGATGCACGACCTGCTCGAGATCAGTCGTCATCCCGAGGTCTTTTGTTCGGGCCAAGGCGCGGTGTCGATTCTCGACATGCCGGCCGACATGAACGAGTTCTATGGCTCGCTCATTTCGATGGACGATCCACGCCATGCCCGACTGCGCAAGATCGTGTCGGGAACGTTCACTCCGCGAATGTTGAACAACGTCCTTGAGGATGTCGAGAAAACTGCCAAGAAGGTCGTCGACGGGATCGTCGAAAAGGGCGAAATCGACTTCGTCAAAGATGTGTCGATGCCGTTCCCGCTTCTCGTCATTCTCGACATGATGGGGATTCCCCACAGCGAATTCGACACCGTCTTGGCGCAATCGAACATCATCCTTTCCGGCGGCGATCCCGATTTCATCCCTGAGGGCACCGATCCCATTACCGCATTCCTCGGCGCCGGGGCGACGCTGGCTGGTCTGCTGAACGACCTTGCCGTTCTTCGACGGGCGAACCCGACTGATGATTTGTTGTCCGCACTCGTGAATACCGAAGTTGATGGTGAGCAGTTATCTGGCGACGAACTTGCTTCGTTTTTCATCCTTCTCTCGGTTGCTGGACACGAGACCACGCGCACAGCCCTGAGCCACGGTGTTACACACCTGTCGCAGAACCCTGATCAGCGAGCACGTTTTCTCGCCGACATCGATGGTGTGATGCCGACGACTGTTGAAGAGATTGTTCGCTACGCGTCGCCAGTTGTCTGGATGCGACGCACACTGACGCAGGACTATGTGCTTTCGGGCCACGAGTTCCACGAGGGCGACAAGATCATCATGTATTACGGATCTGCGAATCGCGACGAAGCGATTTTCGCTGATCCCGACAGGTTTAATGTTCTTCGCGATCCAAATCCCCACGTTGGCTTTGGTGGTCCCGGACCGCACTTCTGTCTGGGTGCGCATCTTGCTCGTCGAGAAATCACGCTCATGTTCCGCGAGCTCTACACACGACTTCCTGATCTCGAACTTGCGGGCCCGCCCGTTCAGCTTCGTTCGAGTTTCATCAATGGAGTGAAGAGCCTTCCGGTGTCGTTCACGCCAGGTGGCGTTCGCTGATGGCTGATCCGCGTGTCGTCGAGGCTCCAGCGGTTCTTGCTGCGCTAGCCGTCGCATGCGAATCAGTTCGTCGTGCCTGCGACGACACCTTGCTTGAACTTGCTCGTCGCCGCGTGGCGATGTTGTTGAACAACGACGCGGAACTTTCTGCCAAGGCATGGGGAACGCTTTCTGACGCTCAGACTGCAGAACTCAGTTCGTGGCCCACCTCCGATGCATTCGATGAACGGCAGAAGGCCGCACTGGCTCTCGCCGAGCAGTTCGTCATCGATGTGACCGGCGTACTCTCCGGCCCACTCGCAGCGTCGGCCGGAGCGCTTGGCGCTGAGTTAGGGCCCTTCGTGCAAGCGTTGTACTTGCTCGACGTCGGTCAGCGCGTCGATGTCATCCTCGGCGCGCTTCTCGGCGAAACACTCACCACCGAGTCCTGGGCATGGGGGGCGACCGGCGAGATTCCAACTGATCCGATGGTTGCCATCATGGCGATGCTGGCGGCGGTCGGTCGCCTTCAGGTCGTCGACCCCGTTACGAAAGAACTCATTCGGCTTCGCGGCGCACGGCTTCACGAGTGTCGTCGTTGTCAGTCGGTGCGGAGCGTCGCTGCGTTGAATGCAGGGGCGAACGACGAGCTTCTGAACGCTGTCGACCCTTCATCAGTCAGCACGCTCTCTCTAGGAACCGTTGCTGCGCTTGAACTCGTCGACGCAATGTTTGTGGGACCTCCGTCGATCGACCACGAACTCATTGGTCGTCTGAAGCAGGCTTACAACAGCGAAGAACTCGTGGAGATCGTCAGTTACTTGATGCGTAACGCGTGCAACAAGATTCCAGTTGCATTCGGCGTTGATGATGCAATCGTCGAAGAAGGCTTCGAATACCAAGTCATCGATGCATCGGGTGAAACGGTCACCGTCGACGCCTCGGCACTGACGAAGTAGTTCGAGCCTGGCTCAGGCTGCAGCGGATTCGGTAGCCGGTGTGGCGTTCTGACGCTGCGCTGCTTCGCGGTAGGTGTACCAGCGACCCTCGTCGAAGTCATAGAGACGACATTTGCGGGTGTTGCGCACGAAGTCCATGAAGCGAAGGGGTTCGTCGTGCACGGTGCCGGGAAATGCTTCTTTGATTGCGTCCGTTGCCAATTCGAGGTTGTACATCGGGATGCGCATGTCGACGTGGTGGGGGACATGCACCATGATCCAATGCAAGAAGAAGTTGAGTCCGAAGCGGGCTCGAAGCACCGTGGTGCCTTCCATCTGGCCCTGCCACTTCGTCCATTCACGACGCTTCCACCAGCGAATGTTCGGCTGAATGTGATGAACATGCACGAATGATGCAATGACGTAAGAGAAGGCAAGGAACGGGATAACGAGCACTTTGAGGATCATCCAGAACACGCCGACTACTGATCCGAACTGCGCCCATCCAATAAGACCAAGAGCAAGAGCGGCAATGGAGACGAAGGTCCAGACGATGAAACGGTCACGGCGGATGCCTTTGGCCCACCGTGCCGGGGGAGCACCAACGATCATTTTGTGCCACCACACTTCACGCAGGTAGTACGCGCCAGCGCCGAGCCATGACCACTCAATGCGATGACGAAGGCGACCGAGCTTGGACATGGCTTCGTATTGCTCGGCGGTGTAGGGGTGCCAGACGAAATCGAATCCCTCACGGACGGTGTAACCGTGGTGGATGCGATTGTGGCCAAGCGTCCAACCTTCATAGACATGCCACGACGGCAACATCGCAATGGTGCCAATGGTGCGGTTGAGGCGCTTGGAGGAGAAGAGGGCGCCGTGGGCAGCGTCATGGGCAACGATGAAGAGGCCAGAGATCACCAAGGCCGAAAGCACCCAAAGGGCCAGAACGGCGAACGGGTTGTTGAAAGCGATGAGCCCGGCAACAACAAGGCCATAGATGACGAGATCTCGGCCGAAGTAGGCCAGACCCTTCCACGTGGGGTTGTTGTAGGCCTCGGCAGGAATGATGTCGAGAACGGGCTTGAGAGAGCCTTTTTCGGCCCGATCAGGCGCTTTCTCGGCCATTTCCGGATCAGTCTCGGGGGTTTCAGTCAGTGTTTCTGCAGATGACATGGAGTCAGTCTACCGACCAGTAGGTAGGGAGCAAGGCACCCGGCCCCCGATTTTCTCTAACGCTCGTCGCCCGAGCCTGCTTCGAGCTCGGGAAGTGAGACCTGGCGGGTGGTGACGTCGATTGGGCTGACTCCGGGCAGGGCCTGATCTGAGGCGACCGC
>CAIKHC010000171.1 GCA_903827085.1 uncultured Candidatus Nemicrothrix sp.
CAACTCCGGTCACTCAACGATTGATCCACGGTATCTCAGTCCCATCAATCGTTGCAGAGATGACGTGACCGTCGTCGTTACGTCGGTACCATGCTGAGGTGAGCAAAACTTGGGTTCGCAGGCCTGTCACGGTGTTGGGAGTCATCTTCGGTGCGCTGCTCCTCACGGTCTTGCTGCCGGTTTGGGTCATTGTCTCTGTTGCGATTGACTTCGGAACGCGTAAATGGCGCCTGCCAACGTTCCGGTTGCTTTGCTTTGCATGGCTGTGGCTTTGGCTAGAGACATTCGGGATCACGGGCGCCGCATTGATCTGGGTAACCGGTCAAGGGCGCAATCACCGAGCCAATTACGCATTACAGCGATGGTGGGCGAAGCGACTGATTCGTTCGTTGCGAATCACCTGCGGGCTGACAATCGAGGTGGAGGGCGCGGAAGCACTTCCGAATGGTCCGCTGATTTGTCTCGGCCGGCACGCGAGCCTTGGTGACGCGCTTGTTAGTGCATGGATCTTCGGGTCACTTGCCAAACGGTTCCCTCGTTATGTCATGAAGAAAGAGTTGCTCTTTGATCCATGTCTCGACGTGGTTGGACAGCGCATCCCGAACTACTTCGTTGATCGCGGATCAGCTGCGGTTCGCCAAGAGCTCACTGGTATTCGAACGATGGCTTCAAACATGGGGGAGAGAGATGTCGCAGTGATCTTCCCCGAGGGCACTCGCACAAATGATGCAAAACGAATTGGCCTTGTCGAAAGGCTTGAGCGACGGGCCCCAGAGCGGCACGCGAAATTGATTGGCCTACAGCGCCTACTTCCGCCTCGATCAGCAGGCGCTTCGGTGTTGCTTGAGGAGGTTCCCGACGGTGACGTCGTGGTGATGTGGCATGTCGGCTTCGATGGGCTCGACACCTTCGCTGGGGTTCGTCGTCGAATTGCTCACGCTCAACCCTCTGCAAAGGTCGTATTGGAACTTCACCAAAGAGCCACAGTTCCGAGTGGCGATGCGTTTGAAGCGTGGCTCGACGATCGTTGGCTTGAGATCGATGCAAAGGTTGTCAACGCTGACGAACAGCGGCGTTCGTAACCGTTTCGGAAGAGGCGATGGTTAGTTGGCGGGACGAATGCGCAGAGTCCGCTCTTCGGCAGTGAGGCATTTGCCAGTGTTGCAATCGAATCGCCATCCGTGCAGCGTGCACACCAGTTCGTTGCCATCGATTTCACCAAAGACGGCAAGATCAGCATCGCGATGAGGGCAGGTACGTTGCACGATCCAATCGCCAATCTGGATCTCTTCTTCAGCGATACCGCCTCGATCTGGGTCAGCCTTGCGGAGAGCCTCTGCCTCGGTGCGAGCCATTCGCTCCCCAGAGAGTGACTTGAAGAAGTTATAGACGTACTCGTTGAACGGACCGCGTCGCCACGCAGAAAACCGACAAGAGAGGAACAGCGAGTTGCTCCAATCAACGGCTCGTTCTGCCACGACTGTTTCGACAAGGCGACGATCAATGGTGAACCGAAAGCCATGGTCGCCTCCGTCCCATTCGTTCACGGTGCCATTGGGAAAGTCGATCGCAATCTTGAGTTCACCCATGTCGATCACGCAGATGTCGCCAACGCCTTTGCGCAGGTTCGGTGCCGATGCAAGCAGCGGTTCCCACCATGATTTGAGTTCGGCGGTAAGCCCGGCGGTGGGTTCTGCCCATCTTGATTTTTGATCTTCGATAAAGGGCAGCCAGTCGTTTTGGTAACTGCGGAGGTAGTCCCCTTTGTTTTCGAAGATTGCGGAGAGTGCTTGGGACGAGCAGGGGTGCGTGACATCGATGCGGTCGGGGGCGACCTCGATACATGTTCCCGGAATGGCAAGGATTCCGGTGTGTCCGGAGTCGGCCAGTCGATCCATGAATGAGCGTTGATCAGGAAAGATGCTCAGCTCATCGCCAGTAATGATGTTGAGGCCGAATAGATCGGGATCAAGAAATGCTGGGGGACCAGCACTGGGAACTACGGCACGCGCGTCGAGGACTTCGACATACCGCATTGCCCGAGAAAACTGACTGTCAACTTTTGCGTCAATGAGCTCGCGCATCACATCGGCTGGCTCGTCGTACACCATTGGGTACCAGATTGCGCCGCTGTACTGCACCCAATGCAGATCTATTGGTCCGTGCGACGCGAGCGCGCCGAGGTCGTGCGTGCGGCAATCGTTTTGATTGACAACACGCCCGGTTGCGTCAGAAATAACCAGCGCTGAATCGCCACCTGGTCCGTCGGTGATCGAAGTCTCGCAATGAATTGCTGCACGCGTACTGCCGAGTAAATCGATCTCTTGGCCATCGACGGTATGGACGAAGTTCCTGAAACCCAGAGCACGAAGTCGATTCTCGAGCTCTTTCGTGGGGAAGCCGGGCAACAAAACCGTCGCACTGCGATTGATGTGATCGGGGAGCCAACGTTCGTCGAAATGATCTCCGTGGATGTGGGAGATATAGAGATAATCCGGCGACTCGATTCTCGCCATGAGCTCGTCAGATAACTGATCGTTTCGGGGAAAAACACACCATGAACCGTGGAAGGCAGGAATGAACCATGGATCGCACACGATCGACACATCGGCGGTCTCAATGAGGATGCCCGCGTGACCAATCGACGTCGCCTTCATTGCTTCGACACTAGTGAAGGGATCACTCGCCGCTTCGATCCTCCTCCTGATTTCGCGTGACGCCGCAACGCGACGAGAGGCCCCATTGGGGCCTCTCGTCTCTGAGAGCGGGTGGAGGGAATCGAACCCTCATAGCCGACTTGGAAGGACGGTGCTCTACCATTGAGCTACACCCGCAGTGCTGCTCAGGTTATCGCGTGCACGGTGGGGGTTACTTCGCAGCAGCGAGGCGGGCGCCAGCTGAGCCCGGTGCTGGCTCATCCCATGCCGTGCCGCCGGTTCGACCGCCGAGTTCAGGACACTCGCCGGCGAAGACTCCCCACGAACATTCCCAACCGGGAACGATCCAGTCGTGCATCATCCACACGTCTTTGTTGGCCGATTTGCGACCACCGAGCGCAGTGCAGTCTTCGACGCTCATGGCCTCGCCACCGACGACAAGGCCGCCCTTTGAGCAGAGGCCACCATTGCTGTTGTGCTGATGCCAGACGTCGTTCGCTCCGGCGAATCCTTCTGGAGCGCCGCCAGGATGAAAGACGAGATAACTCAGTCCGACGAGCTTTGAATCAGGGTTCGTGCCGTCGAAGAGCAGTTCTGATGGTTTTGCGGGATCGAACGAAATCGCAAGTCGAGCATTGGTGTAGTGCGCTCCGATGCACGGAATATACGCAGTCGATTTCTGGTAGCCGCCAGCTAACGCGTCTGCAACCGTTGGAAATCGCGTCACGACTGATCTCGCTAGATTTTGTTGAGTCGTGAGTGTCACGCGTTCATCGCGAGTGAGTTCAACCTGAGGAGTCGATCCTCGATGGCTATGACCTTCGGCGTCGGTAGCGACCTGTCCGGGCGATGCTGGTGGGCCGGAGAGTTCGCAGGGAGTAGTTCCTTCAAGAGTCGC
>CAIKHC010000172.1 GCA_903827085.1 uncultured Candidatus Nemicrothrix sp.
ACATGAACGAGGAACTGAAACTGCGATCAGATTTGCTCGCATTTCTCATTCTGTCGGGCGTCGACAATGAGCGACTCAAAGAGATGCATCCGTTGCCCGAGGTTGTGCAGGAGTTCGAAAAACGCTTTGGCCTGGATTCCGAAACTCCCCCAGCGATTCGAGAAGCACTCCTTGCGCTGCTGCAGGCCGTCATTCTTTCTCGCTCGTTCTTCGGGCCATCGTCCACACGCGATACGCCCGAAAATGCACTCGTCATCTTCAAGATGGTGCTGTACCTCGCCTCGATTTCGTCTGAGCTTCCAGAGATTTTGGGTCTCGAAGAGAGCTGAACTCCGACGGGTGACGCGGTCCTTGCTTGGCTTGCAGGGAAGCACTTCATTTTGCCGATTCGGCGCCGCATCAGAGCAATCGACTCGTGATGCGGTAGAACTCGGGCCATGACAAGCACAACGCTCAAAGGCGCATCGGTTCTACTGCTGGGCGCCACCGGAGGACTTGGCCGGGCGCTCGGCGAGGAACTTGCTGCACGAGGTGCCGCTCTCACACTGGTGGGGCGCGACCAGCAACGTCTCGATCAACTGACGGCGGCTGGCCCGCGGGTGGCACTCGATCTGCGGTCACCCGATGCGTGCGCCACGGCGATGCGAACCGCGGTTGAGCAGCACGGCAAGCTCGACGTTGTGATCAACGCTGTTGGAGTCGTAGCCTTCGGCGACGTCGCGACGCTGTCGACCGATGTCATGGAAGACCTGTTCATGACCAACACATTCATTCCGATCATGGTCGCCACCGAAGCGATGAACACGCTTTCCACCGGTGGCGTGATCGTGAACATTTCCGGTGTCATTGCTGAACAGAATCTGCCCGGCATGGTGGCGTATGGCGCATCGAAAGCCGCAGTGCGAGCGTTCGACGAAGGTTTGGCCCGTGAAGCGCGACGCAAAGGCGTGCGCGTGATTGATGCTCGACCACCGCATACCGAAACCGGGCTTGCTGGCAGAGCGATTGCGGGCACCGCCCCGAAGATGGGTGAGGGATTAGAACCAGCGGTTGTCGCGCGCGTGATCTGCGACGGCATCGAAAGCGGAGCGACCGATCTGGGGTCTGCGGCGTTTGCTGGGTGACGTTGGTGTAATCGTGGCGTGAGCAACACGGACGGCACGCAAACGTCCACTCCGCTACTGTCCGCACATACCCGGTCTCCGGGTCCGACGATGGAGGAATGTCATGGCCGCAGACGATCGTGCACCGATAACACCGCTCGCAATTCCCGTCACCACAACGTTCGAGGTCAACGGTAAGGCCGGCACCGTCCTCGGCCCTTGTTTTGGCGTTATCGCTCGCTCGATGGGTTTCACCCGCGGCGTCGTGGGCGGAGTCAAGGCATTGAAGAAGGGCAACATCACCGAATACTCGTCCACCCTTGAAGAAGGCCGACGTGAAGCAGTGGAGCGCATGGTCGATCACGCGGTCGCGATGGGCGCCAATGCAGTCACCGGTGTGCGGTTCGACTCGAGCGATATCGCCGACGGCATCGTCGAGATCGTCGCCTACGGCACTGCCGTCTCGCTGTAACGCCGGGACGCCCTAGGCGTTTGCCCACGCATCACGGTGAACGGTTCAAACAACATTTCATCGACGGACCCGATGCCCCGACCCGATGGCTCAAACCTCCAGTGCCCACCGGGTCGGGAGTAGCCTCGCCCGATGCTGAGATTCATTGTTACTGCTGCAATTTTTGGTGTGATTTTCGCTCTCTACAACCTCTTACGCCCTCGCATCGATCCGAAATTCAAAGGGCGACCGGTCTTGGCAGTCGTCGCCTTTGTTGGATTCTTTGCGCTGGTCGGAGTGGTTTTCTCGCTCGTAGGTCTGTACTGACTGCGACAGAGCAAGAACCCGGGAGATGTTGCGGTTTATCGACACGCCGACAGGGGCATCTGCGGGCAGTTCGGTAGAGTCCTGCGGTGACTTTCTTGCGCAACACCTCCCCTCGTATTGCGGCCGCCGTTTTGGCATTCGCCCTCATCGGGGGCTGTTCCTCGACATCCGGAAACGACGCAACCGGCCAATCTGGCGACATCCAGGGCGAGGCGCTGGCGGAATGCCTGTCTGGTCAGACCATTCCCGCTGGCTCGACACTCAACATCTCAACCACCGTCGCCCCAATTACGTCAATCGTTGCGAATGTCGCCGGGGGACTGGCGCAGATCACGGGAATCGTTCCCGAAGGAACCAACTCCCACACGTTTGAACCCTCGCCGAACGTGGCGGTAACGCTGGCCAAAACCGATGTGCTCTTTGCAAACGGTCTTGTTCTCGAGGAACCGACGAAAGAACTTGCTGATAGCAACCTCCCTAAATCGGCTGCTCTTTGTGAACTCGGAACGGCCGTATTGCCCGTTGCCGACTACATCTATGACTTCTCTTTTCCCGAGGATGGCGGCAAGCCGAACCCCCATCTCTGGACTGATCCGAAACTCGCCATTAAGTACGTCGCGCTCATCCGTGATGTTCTCGTGAAGATGGACCCGGCGAATGCCGCGGCGTACACCTCAAATGCGGCTGCCTACACAAGCAAACTCGATGCACTTGATGCAGCCGTTACAACAGCGAGCGCAACTCTGCCGGCTGAAGATCGCAGACTCCTCACCTATCACGACGCCTACGCCTACTTTGCCGCCGACTACGGATGGGTAGTTGTGGGCGCTATTCAGCCTTCCGATTTTAACGAACCCACCGCGCGCGAAGTCGGTGACCTGATCATTCAGGTAAGGGACTCCAAAGTGAAGGCCATCTTCGGCTCCGAGGTCTTCCCGAGTCCGGTACTTGAACAGATCGGACGCGAGACCGGCGTCACCTATGTCGACGTTCTTCGCGACGACGATCTTCTTGGTGAACCCAGAGATCCTGAGCATTCTTTTCTTGGGCTCATGCAGTTCGATTACGTCACCATGATTGAAGCCCTCGGTGGCGACGCTACGGCTCTTCGCAATCTCGACATCTCTGACGTTGCACCCGACACGGCCAATTACCCGCAGTGACAACGATGATCGAGCTCGATGGAATTTCGCATTCCTATGGCGGACCGACCGTGCTCGAACATGTCCATCTGACGATCGATGAAGGCTCGTTCCTCGGGGTCATCGGCCCTTCCGGATCGGGAAAGACCACGTTGTTGCGTTTGGTGCTCGGAAATCTTCGACCCTCCGAGGGTGTGGTGCGGCGTCGGGCCGATCTGCGGATCGCGTATGTTCCCCAGGTCGAAACGGTCAACTGGAACTTCCCCATCACGGTGAGCGAGGTCGTCCTGATGGCGGCAGCGGCCAAGTGGTACCGACCGCGTGCCACCGCGTCAGAGCGCAAACGGGTGGCTGAGTTACTCGAGCAACTCGGACTCGGCGGTTTCGAACACCGCCACATTCGCGAACTCTCCGGCGGCCAGCAGCAGCGGGTGTTCCTCGCGCGAGCTCTTCATCGCGATCCCGAACTTCTCGTTCTCGATGAACCAACCTCGGGTGTCGATGTGCGCACCCGTCATGAAGTTGTCCATCTACTTACTGATCTTCATCGCAATGGCACATCTGTTGTGCTCTCCACTCATGACATCAACGGTCTTGCTGCGCATCTGCCATTAATCGCCTGCGTGAATCGCGAACTCATCGCCGTTGGAACTCCCGCCGAGGTTCTCACCTCATCAGTTCTCGAACGCACCTACGGAGCGCCGATGGAAGTCCTCGAACACGGCGGCATGCTCCTCGTCACCGACAGCCCGATGGGAATCGAATGACACTGTTCGAACCATTCCAGTTCGAGTTCTTTCGCAACGGATTCATGGTTGCCACACTCGCCGGGGCCATCTGCGGTCTCGTGGGCGTCTATGTCGTCTTGCGCAGCATGAGCTACATCGGTCACGGGCTCTCGCATTCAATTTTCGGCGGAGCGGCGGCCAGCGCAGTTCTCGGCGTGAACTTTTACCTCGGCGCCGGAATGTGGGGTCTTCTCTCTGCACTCATGATCGGCCGGGTTGCTCGCCGCGGAAAGATCGGTGCCGACGCCGCCATTGGCGTGATCACGACTGCTTCGTTCGCGCTCGGTCTTGCACTCTCGAATGTTTTTGGTCAGGCAAGGCGATCTATCGAGGCGGTCCTTTTCGGCTCCATCCTCGGTGTCACGATGCTTGAAGTCCTCGCCGTCGCGTGCGTTGGTTTGCTCGCGGTTGCCATCATCTGCGCCTTTTACCGCAAGCTTCTTTTCGCAACGTTTGATCCGGAAGTTGCCGATGTCACTGGCGTCAATGTTGGCCGCATGGAAGCGCTGCTCATGCTCATGCTCGCCGTCACCATTCTCTTCACAATGAAGATCGTCGGTGTTCTGCTCATCAGCGCACTGCTGGTGACCCCAGCGGTTATCGCCCGCATGGTGACGGACTCTTTTGCCCGCATGCTCGTGATCGCCCCCCTCGTCGGAGCGGCCTGTGGGGCTGTCGGAATGGTCATCAGCTACCACGCCGACATTTCGTCGGGAGCAGCGATCATCCTGCTCGCCGCATTCGTTTTCATCGTCGTCTACACGGTTACTGGTGCCCGCGGCCGCGGCAATGCCGGCGGCATGATCCACTGATCACTCGGGCGTAATCAGTTCCCACACCTGGCCATCGGCCGTATCACGAACCTCGACACCAGCTGCTGCGAGACCGTCGCGAATCTGATCGGACAGGTCGTAGAGCTTCGCCAGACGAACCTCCGAACGAGCCGAAAGCGCAATCTCGACGAGCGGGCCTACGACCTCTCGCGGATCAGTGAGTCCGCCCTTGGACGCCTCGCCCAGTCGAACGATCATTGATCGCAAGAGCGCTCGCGCTTTGTCCATCTCGTCGCTCTGAAGCGTGTCAGCGGACCAGCCGCGAATCGCATCGTCGAGGTCGAGGGTGGCGGCAACCGCTCCGGCGGCATCGCGTTGTTCCATTGAACGATCGAACTCGGCGCTGCAGCGGTCTACGTCTGTCGCCAGCGAAGCTTCGATTTTTTTCGACGCAGTCGCCGCAACTGAATTTTCGGTGACGGCAGGCTCGGACGACGGCAGGCTTCGCCCCGTTGGTTTTGCTGAAGAACTCTTCGGGCCTTCTCGCAATACATCAATCGACACGGTCTCGCCGGTCGGAATTTCCATTGAGACGCCGTTGCGACGAATGGTGACGACGCCGAGTCCCACAATCTTCGCGGTGTCCGCGTCGAGATCCAGGATCACACCGGTGTGTTCATCGACACCGAGCACAAATGCGCCGTCGGGGAGAAGTGCCTCCATCATCTGCAGTCGTCGTTCTCCGAGATAACAGAACCGAGTGTCGTGATGGCCACCCTCGGTGTTGTTGTAATGCGGAATGACTGCAACAGGCAGACCGATTGGCGTCAATAGATCGAGACCCTCGAGCCAGTACGGATCGGCTCCTGACTTGTAGATCTCGTATACCGGCACCGTGCTGATCCCGAGTGTGAGTGCAGCTGCACTTGAGAATGTCACTGCACCGTCGGTCTGCAATTTTTCCGCAAGTAGTTCGGGTAACGGTGTCCCGGCCCACTGTCGCAATGCATAGGTGGGACTACCCGGGCCGGCAAAGACGAATCGGGCCTGCCTGATCGCGTTGAATGCGACTTCGCGCTCGAATGTTGTTTCGGCAGCGACATCACGGAGGCCGGCAACATCGACGACGCGGTTGAGTGAAACGTTGAAGTACTCGACTGTTTTCGCCGAGAGTTCGTCGGCGTTCTCCTGAAAGCCGAATGGCGTGTCGAGAAAGATGGACGGAACAGGCGCGCCAGCGACAGGTGACGACGCCGAGAGTTGCTCAAACACCTCGCGATGAGGCTTCACCATCGTGGGCGATGTCTCACCGCTTCCCATGATCGTAAGTAAACGGGTCATCCGGGTACAGCCTCCTCGGCAAATTGCACAAGCACTTCAGCTAACTGGACCGGATGCTGTGCATGAATATCGTGATGAGCCGGCGCGAACCAGTGCGCCCGACCATTCGGAAGAAGTTCGAGCGCTGCGTCTACGGCGACTCGCTTGTCGGTGGTCCAGGCAACGTCGCCGCTATCAGCCGGCACCAGCAAAGTAGGAACGGTGATGAGTGCATAGCGCGTTGACGGTTGATGG
>CAIKHC010000173.1 GCA_903827085.1 uncultured Candidatus Nemicrothrix sp.
CCCACGCGCCGATCTGACTACCGCGTGGTCGGGTACTGAAGTACTCATCACTTTCCGCCTCGGTGACTTTCTCGACGGCGCCAATAACTCGAACTTGGCGCGAAAGAATGTTCCAAGGGAAACAGATCGCAGCCTGCGGGTGATCAGTGAGTTCCCGACCCTTTTGGCTCGTGTAGTTCGTGAAGAACACAAAGCCATGATCCAAACCTTTCAACAGCACATGTCGAGACGACGGCATTCCGTCAGCACCGACACTTGAAAGCACCATGGCATGGGGCTCATGAGTGTTCACACTCTTGGCGAACTCGAACCATGCATCGAACTGTGCAAACGGATCGTCGAGTAACTCGGCGCGACGCAAGCCCTTTTCCTGGAGTTCCGCACGTAAGACATCAAGTTCCGGGGCTGCGCTCATTGGTCCAGTTCACTCCAGGTTTCTTGCCCGCACCAAGCCCAAGTCATCAAACGCGCCCAAGAACGATGCCGGCGTAGGCGGCAAGACCGCCACCAAGCACCATCATCGCCGTCCACTGCAGCAACATCCGATGATTGCGATTGTTCACAAGACCAGCGAGTTCGGCAGCAAAGGTCGAGAACGTGGTGAATGCACCGCAGAAGCCAGCGGCAACACCGAGCCGGAGGTTCTCATCAAGGGTTTGCGTCGCGACAACTCCGACAACTATTCCCACAACGAACGATCCAAGAATATTGGCCACAAGAATGCCAATCGATGGTCCCTTCGGAAACCAACGGCGCAAGCCGATGTCTGCGGCGTGGCGACTCATTGCCCCAAAAGCACCAGCAAGTCCAACAACAAGCCATGCGGTCATGCCACAACCTCAAAGCGGATAACCCGACGCGTGAAACGCATCGCCACCAACGCCATTACGACTCCGCCAACCACAGAGGCAACGACGTAGGCAAGGGCAGCGAGCGGTTCCGATTGCCGCAACAACTCGGCGCTCTCAACCGTGAACGCTGAGAATGTCGTAAACGCGCCAAGGATTCCGGTTCCGAGAAACGAATGCGTGAGCAAGCGAGGTGGCTGGCGGTCGAGAGACAACACCAACACAACGCCAATGAGCGCAGAACCTACGAGATTGATCGCAAGGGTTGTCGCTGGAAATGTTCCTGATGCAACGGGAAACCACACCGACAATCGCCAACGCATCCACGATCCAAGAACGCCGCCGACCGCGATGACAGCGAATCGACGAAGGAGAATCACGTGATAATCAGCCGATTGAGGTTGCGCCGCGCATGTACGGCTGCAGAACCTCGGGAATACGCACGGTGCCATCGGGCTGGCGATGAGTTTCAACAACCGCGGCCCAAACACGGGGAACGGCGAGCGCAGAACCGTTAAGGGTATGGGCAATCTCGTTGCCCTTCGCCCCTTCGACCTTGTAGCGAATGTTGGCGCGACGAGCCTGATAATCGGTGAACCACGACACCGACGAAACTTCAAGCCACTGATCGACACCGGGTGCGTAGACCTCGATGTCGAAGGTGCGGGCCGAGGAGTTACCGATGTCGCCGGTGCAAAGGTCGAGCACTCGATAGGTGAGCCCGAGTGCACCAATAAGTCCTTCGGCGCGAGCAAGAAGTTCTTCGTGCAGCGCGGGAGCTTGTTCTGGAGTCGAGTACGCAAGGATCTCGACCTTGTCGAACTCGTGCACGCGTAACAAGCCACGGGTGTCACGTCCGGCCGAACCGGCTTCTCGACGGAAACACGCGGTTTGTGCCATAAGGCGCATCGGGAGATCGGCGCCACGCAGAATTTCATCGCGAGCTAACGACGTAAGCGGAACTTCAGCGGTGGGGATGGCCCACAGATCGTCGCGTTCAAGGTGATATGCATCGTCGATGAACTTGGGAAGATGACCAGTGCTGATCATTGTTTCGGTCAGTACCACGGTGGGTGGGCGAACCTCTTCGAACGCATCGGCATTACGATCGAGCGCGGCCTGACACAGAGCACGAGACAACGTGGCGCCCTGGCCACGGAACATCGTGAACATTGCGCCCGACATCTTCACGGCACGTTCCAAATCAAGAATGCCGAGTTCGGTGCCGATATCCCAGTGGGGAACACGCTGGTGTTCTGCCCATGCAGCCGGATCGTCGCCAACGCCCACTCGCTTCACTTCGACGTTGTCGCTTTCACCTTTGCCGTCGGGGCAGTCAGGTGATGGAAGGTTCGGGATGTGCAGCAGAAGTTCGCGCATCTGACCAGCAACCTCGTCGGCCGCTGCGGTCACTTCACGCTCGCGCTCGCCGAGGGCACGGCTTTGCTCCTGCAATGCTTCGGCGCCGGCCGTATCGCCATCGCGACGCAGCTGACCAACCTCTTTGGACAGACCGTTCACCTGCGCTCGAAGATCGTCCCGTTCGGCGGAAATCTGCCGACTCTTTTCGTCGAGTTCGGCCACCTGAGCGAGGTCGCGCAGGGCCCCTTCGTCGCCACGTCGGGCAAGCGAGGCTCGAACAGCGTCGTACTCGGAACGGATTCGGCGAACGTCGATCACGGTTCTGAACCGTAGTCGTCGGCCCGGTAGCGTCAGATCGTGGTTTCTTCTGCTTCTCAACCTGCGATTGAGGTCACCGACCTCACCGTTCGCTACGGCGATCGAGTTGCCGTCAACGGACTGTCCTTTCAGGCGATGCCCGGGCAGATCACCGCCCTCCTTGGCCCCAACGGAGCAGGCAAGACCTCCACCGTCGAAACCCTCGAGGGCTATCGCCGTCCCACGGCCGGTTCCGTTCGGGTGCTGGGCCTCGACCCGGTCGCCGACCATCGCCAGCTTGTGGCCCGCATCGGCGTGATGTTGCAATCAGGCGGTGTCGCCAC
>CAIKHC010000174.1 GCA_903827085.1 uncultured Candidatus Nemicrothrix sp.
GATTGGCTTTCCGGCTCGCGACCTGAAGGCGCAGTACGAGTTCATTACCAAGCAGACCAAGGACTCGCAGTCCAAAGACGAGTTCGAGTTTCCGGCCGAATACATGTTCAAGGCTCCGCCGGATAAGGAAAAAGAAGTTCGCGAAACCGAAGATGCGGTCGGCTACACCCTCGATCAGATGGACAAGTGTGGCGTCTCAATCGGCATGGTCGGCGTTGGCCATCGTGAAGGTCAAGGCGAAGCAACGGGTGAAGAAGCGCTCACGCGCTATCCCGGACGTTTCGTTGGTTCTGTGGGCGCCGATCCCAACGACGGCATGGCCGGAATCGAAAACATTGTTCGCGCTTATGAAACCTGGGGTGTGCGTTCCATCAGCATGTTCCCCGCGGGTTGCTTCCCTCAGGTCGCGATCAACGACAAGAAGATGTACCCGATCTATGCCAAGGCCTGTGAGCTCGATATCCCGGTGTTCGTTTGCACCGGCATTCCTGGTCCTCGTCTCAAGTTCCAGTGTCAGCACGTTGAGCATGTGGACGAAGTCATGTACGACTTCCCCGAACTCACCTACGTCTCACGTCACGGCTGCCAGCCGTGGACTGAGCTGATGGTCAAGCTCATGCTCAAGTGGCCGGGTCTGCACTACTCAACCTCGGCCTTCGCCCCGAAGCATTACGACCCGCGGATCATCGATTACGCCAACACCCGTGGTGCCGACAAGATCATCTATGCCGGCTATTTCCCGATGGGGCTGTCCCTGCAGCGGATCATGACCGAAATGCGAGATGTCCCGTTCAATGACAACGTTTGGCCGAAGTTCCTCCACGACAATGCGGCTCGGGTTCTGAAGCTGGATTGATCGGGTCCTAAAGTGGGCTCATGGCTCTTCCCATAGATGTCTCGACCGTCTCCGACGAGGAATTCCGTGCCGACGCCAAATCCTGGCTGGCCGAAAACCTCGTCGGAGAATTCGCGTCCCTGAAGGGGCGCGGTGGCCCCGGCGACGAAGAAATCGGATTCGAAATTCGTGAACGTTGGGAAAAGGTGCTCGGCGCCGCTGGTTGGATCGGGCTGGGTTGGCCCACTGAGTTCAGCGGACGTAATGCCACTGTGGGCCAGCAAATCATCTGGGCCGAGGAATACGCACGAGCGCAGGCTCCTGGCCGCGTCAATCACATGGGCGAACACCTCCTTGGGCCGACGCTGATTGAACACGGCACGAAGGAACAGTGCGAACGCTTCCTTCCCCCGATTCTCAGCGGCGATGAGCGCTGGTGTCAGGGTTATTCCGAGCCCAATGCTGGTTCCGATCTCGCCAATGTGCAGACCCGCGCCGTGCTCGATGGCGACCAATGGATCATCAACGGTCAGAAGGTCTGGACATCACTGGCTCATGTTTCGCATTGGTGTTTCGTCGTTGCTCGTACAGAAGCTGGCTCAGCACGCCACAAGGGTTTGTCATTTCTGCTTGTCCCCATGGATCAGCCCGGTGTCGAAACGCGTATCATCGTGCAGATCACTGGCGGCGGCGAGTTCAACGAAGTTTTCCTGAGCGATGCCGTGACCGGTGCCGACATGATCGTTGGCGAACCGGGCAAGGGCTGGGGCGTTGCGATGGACTTGCTTGCGCTTGAGCGCGGTATCTCAACCCTTGCGCAACAGGTTGGGTTTGAACGTGAACTCGACAACCTGATTGCCGAAGCAAAGAAGAAGGGTTCGGCGGCTGACCCGATCATGCGTCAGCGTCTTGCCGATGCGTACACCGGTCTCAAACTCATGCAATGGAATGCTCTGCGTTCGATGGGTTCCGGAGTTCCTGGTCCTGAAGCGTCAATTTCCAAGTTGTTCTGGGGTACTTGGCATAGCGACCTCGGCGAACTCGCCATGGATATTGGCGGTACCGAGTCGATGATTGCCGAGGGTTTCCCCTACGAACTCACGCTTGACCAAAAGATGTTCCTGTTCACCCGATCCGAAACCATTTATGGCGGCAGCAACGAAATCCAACGCAATGTGTTGGGCGAACGTGTGCTTGGCCTGCCCAAGGAGCCCAGCCCCACATGAGCACGCCACCTACCTACGTCAACGGTCACGGGCTTCTTGCCGGCAAGAAGGTGCTCGTTACGGCTGCCGCTGGAACAGGTATCGGTTTTCAGGCCGCCAAGCGCGCGATCGAAGAAGGCGCGCAGGTTGTTATCTCCGACAAGCACGAGCGTCGCTGTGCAGAGTCAGCAGCAGAACTCGGCGTCGTTGGCATTCCCTGCGATGTCACTGTTGAGACCGATGTGCAGGCTCTTGTCGAAGGCGCAGCCGCTGCGCTCGGTGGCATCGACGTGTTCATCAATAACGCTGGCCTCGGTGGCGAAGTGCCGATTGTTGACATGACCGACGAACAGTGGAGCCTTGTCCTCGATGTCACGCTCAACGGCACCTTCCGTTGCATGCGCGCCGAGATGAAGTACCTCTACGCAAACGGTGGCGGCGTGATCGTCAACAATGCGTCGGTGCTTGGTTGGCGTGCACAGGAAGGCCAAGCCCATTACGCCGCCGCAAAGGCTGGTGTCATGGCCCTCACTCGTTGTGCGGCAATCGAAGCTGCTCCGCACGATGTGCGCATCAATGCAGTTGCCCCCAGTCTTGCGATGCACCCGTTCTTGGCCAAGGCAACAACGGAAGAAACGCTGGCGGAGCTCACAAAGCGCGAAGCGTTCGGTCGCGCAGCAGAGCCGTGGGAAGTTGCCAACGTGATGATGTTCTTGGCTTCTGATTACAGCTCGTATATGACCGGCGAAATCGTGTCGGTCAGCAGCCAGCGGGCCTAACGCTTCACCGCTCGCAGTTGCCGTCTGCAACGTCTCGTGAAATTCAGCGGAACGTTTGGATAGGCAGATGGGTGGCCATGGCTGACCCCGGCGGGCCGAGAAGTTGGTGGGCCCGAAGGTTGCGTTTGTGGAACAACACGAGAAGTTCCTCGTCGTAGGTTCCGGTATCGGCATCGGCCAGCACGAATGCTTCGAGTTCGGCTTCACCGGTGAACCAATCAGTAGGTCGATGACCAAGAAGTTGGTGAAGATCGTCGAGGTCGTCATTGCTGACCTGATCGCCAATTTCGATTGCACGCGCAGCATGACGGGCCTCGCGGAACAGCGACCGCAGTCGGTACTTCAAGAATTCGTCGTCGACGGCTCCGTCGCCAACAGAAAGCGACTTGAGCACTGTGGCCAGATGCTCCACCGGCGTTGATGCGCGTCCTTCGCGAACCTCGGGTTCAGCGACCGTCGGCAACTCAACCTGCAGAATCTCAGCGAGCGCTTCAGTGGCGAAGAGATTGGTTTCGTAGCACCACTGCATATTGGTCATGAGGTCGGTGTCGACGTTCGGTCGACGAACAGCTTGACCCAGAGCAAGTTGATTGGTGAGCGTGAAAGCAAAGTGGTGACGCATAAGAGCGTCGAGATCGATTTCGGTTCCCGAAAGTTCTTCGTAGCGCGCGTACAACGTGGGGAAGTCGCCGTAGCCGACGATGGTGTCGCGCATTCGCCATGCAGCGAGATCCATCATCGGATCACCAATGTGTCCGATCTCAAGATCAAGCACCGCCACGATCTTTCCGTCGGCATTGTGGAACTGGCCCGAATCCCAACAAATGACCGATTCACGGCCCTTGGACAGCGGGGGATTGCGGCGCAACCAGCCCAAGCAGAATTCCATGAACGGATCGGGTCCATTCTTGGTTGAGCGATACACGGTTTCGTATTGGCGCAGCCCGAGGAGTCCGGAGAGTTCTGGCGATTCAGCGCGCATGATGCCTGCTGTCGCGAATGGTTCAACATCGAGGGCGTGCATGCGGGCGAGGATCTGCAGATAGTCGTCAACGGCCGATGCTCGGTCGGCATCGCTTGTGTTTTCGAAATGCTGTTGGCCACCGACGCGATCCATGACATAAGCCATGGGCTCGTCGATCCAGCCATGCACTGCTGGAGTGGCAATGTCGCGCTCATGCAACATCGCCTGCAGCGTCATCTCGTGGCGTAACGGAAAGATCAGCGGCATATCGGTGCGATCGCCACGCACGACAAGCGAGTGTGATTGTCCGTCTCGTTCGACTTCTGCGAACCACACCGGCCTCCATCGAGGCTGACGCCAGATGGACGTCACGGTGCCGCCGAAGTTCGCTTCGAGCCAGGTCTGAACCTGTTGAGTGTCCTGGAGCGGTTGCTCGGTCATTGGCTCAGTCGGCGCCAAGGATGGGCGGACGTTCGCCACCCCCATGGGCGGCGATTTCCGCACCCGTGATGTAACCAGCCAGATCGCTTGCGAGCCACACCGCGATATCGCCGACGTCGGAAGGCATCGCGAATCGGCCCATCGGGATTCCGGATTCGATGCGTTCGCGCTCGGGGCCTTCGCCGTAGAACAGCGCTGCTTGCTCGGTGAGGATCAAACCGACGGTGATGGTGTTGACACGCACACTCGGTGCCCATTCCATCGCAAGGGTGGTGGTGAGTTGCAACAGACCAGCTTTCGCTGCGCCGTACGCCGCGGTGGTGGGCGAGGGGCGATTGGCCACGACGCTTCCGATGTTGATGATCGAACCGCCCTCGGGCTGGTTCACCATGTGGTGATGGGCGCGTTGCGCGACGTAATAGGGGGCGAGCAGGTTGAGTTCGACGATTCGCTGGGTGAACGTTGGCGGAGCCTCTGCCGAATCAGCCGGAGGAGTGCCTCCGGCGTTGTTCACGACGCAATCGAGGCGACCGGCCACCGCAAATGCGGCATCGACGGCGGCGTAGGCGGCTTCACCGTCACGGAGGTCGGCAGGGATGAAATGCCAGTCGGCCGGCAGCGGATTTTCCGCTTCTCGGCGGGCGCAAACGATGACTGTCGCGCCAGCGTCAGAGAACCGCTGGGCGATGCCTCGGCCCACGCCTTTGGTTCCGCCAGTAATAAGGACAGAGCGTCCTGTGAGGTCGATCTCAAGCGCCATGGGCGAACCCTACAACCGGGCCGGGATGGCATCTCAGAAGGCCTCTCCCATCTGACGATTGGCAGGTCACCGGCTAGCGTCGGACGCCTATGGGTATCGAAGTCACCGTTGGCGCGGACGGCATTGCCGAGGTCGTGCAGAACTGTCCGCCGGTTAACGCCCTCACTGTGGCCG
Source organism: uncultured Candidatus Nemicrothrix sp. (assembly GCA_903827085.1). Lineage (GTDB taxonomy): Bacteria > Actinomycetota > Acidimicrobiia > Acidimicrobiales > Acidimicrobilacustridaceae > Acidimicrobilacustris > Acidimicrobilacustris europaeus. Next base: position 5,159 of record CAIKHC010000174.1, read on the forward strand.
AGTGGTTCCAACTCGGCGACGAGATCCGCCGTCTTGGCGCCGATCGCAGTGTCCGGGCCGTCATTCTCCGTTCCGAGGGTCGTGGCTTCAACGCCGGCGTCGACATCAAGGAAATGCAGAACACCGAGGGCTTCGACGCCCTCATCGGGGCCAACAAGGGCTGTTATCACGCCTTTGCTGCGGTGTATGAGTGCGAGGTGCCAGTCGTTGCTGCAGTTGCTGGCTTCTGCGTCGGCGGCGGTATCGGTCTGGTCGGTAATGCCGATGTCATCGTGGCCTCCGACGACGCGTTCTTCGGGCTTCCTGAGGTCGACCGTGGCGCACTTGGTGCAGCCACACACCTTTCACGTCTCGTCCCACAGCACAAGATGCGCGAAATGGTCTACACATCAGCCAACGCGACGGCGCAACAACTTCACGCATGGGGTTCGGTGTCTCGAGTTGTTCCTCGTGACGAACTTCTTGCTGCCGCTCGTGAAATCGCTGGCACCATCGCCGCAAAGTCGCCCACAGTGATCCGTGCTGCGAAAGAAAGTCTGAACGGCATCGACCTCTGGGATGTCAAGAAGTCCTACCGATTCGAGCAGGGCTTCACCTTCGAACTCAATCTTTCTGGTGTATCCGATGAACTACGCGACGACTTCGTCGCCGATGGAAAGACTGCGGGCTCCAGCGGAGCAACGAAGTCCGAGAAGGGAAAGAAGTAAATGGCCGACAAGCGCATGACCGAAGATGAAGCGGTCGCAACGCTCTCCGACGGAATGACAATTGGCATTGGTGGCTGGGGTTCACGCCGCAAGCCGATGTCGTTGGTGCGTGCACTCCTGCGCACCGATCTCAAAGACCTCACCATCGTTTCCTACGGTGGCCCCGATGTTGGCCTCCTCTGCGCCGCCGGCAAGGTCAAGCGTCTTGTGTACGGCTTCGTTTCTCTCGATTCGATTGCGCTTGAACCACACTTCCGCGCTGCTCGCCAGAACGGCACCATTCCCGAGGTCGTGGAATACGACGAAGGCATGTTGCAGTGGGGCCTTTATGCCGCATCGCTTCGTCTTCCGTTTCTTCCCACTCGCGCTGGTCTTGGTTCCGATGTCGTCAAGAACGATCCGAGCCTTCGTACGGTGAAGTCGCCCTATGCCGATGGCGAAGAACTCCTTGCGGTGCCGGCACTCAATCTCGACGCCGCGTTTGTGCATCTCAATCGCGCCGATGAACGCGGCAACGCACAGTTCCTCGGCCCCGACCTTTACTTCGATGACTTGTTCTTGAACGCTGCTGCGGTTGGTCGTCGTTTCTTGTCGGTCGAAAAGATCGTTCCAACCGAACAACTTCTCAAGAACGGCACGATCCACACCATGAAGATCAACCGTTCAATGGTCGACGGTGTGATCGAAGCTCCGAACGGCGCGCACTTCACAAGCTGCCAGCCCGATTACGAGCGTGACGAAAAGTTCCAGAAGGAATATGCCGACGCGGCCAAGGACCCAGAAACCTGGAAGGCATTTGTCGACACCTACCTCTCCGGCTCTGAAGCCGACTACCAGAAGGCGGTGGCAGCCCGATGAGCGATGCAACCCTTGGTGAAATCTGTGTGGCAGCGGTGGCCGATACGTTCCGTGGAGACGGCGAAATCTTTGCCTCCGGGATGGGCACCATTCCCATGCTTGGTGCACGCTTGGCTCGTGCGACATTCGAGCCGGATCTCCTCATCAGCGATGGCGAAGCCTTTTTCGTCGCAAATGATCTGCCTATTGGCGGCACCGACAAAGAAGTCGAAGGTTGGATTCCATTTCGCTCGGTGTTCGACACCCTCTGGGGCGGTCGTCGTCACGTGGTGATGGGCGCAAGCCAGATCGATTCCTTCGGCAACCAGAACATCGCCAATATCGGCGACTGGAACAAGCCGAAGTCGCAGTTGCTTGGTGTGCGTGGCGCTCCTGGCAACACGATCAATCACACGACGTCGTACTTCATCGGCAATCAGACCAACCGCGTGTTTGTCGAAAAGGTCGACACGGTTTCCGGCATTGGTTATGACCGTGCTGCTGAACTCGGCGATTGGGTGAAGGCAAATCACGAACTTCGCCGGGTTGTCACCAATCTTGCGGTCTACGACTTCAACACTCCCGATCACCGCATGCGCGTTGCATCGTTGCACCCGGGTGTTTCTATCGACGACGTGACCGCAGCGTGCTCGTTTGACCTCGTGATTCCTTCTGACATCCCGACGACTCGACTTCCGACTGACGAAGAACTTCGCGTGCTTCGCGAGGTTCTTGATCCCAAGTCGTTCCGCGACCGCGAACTTCCGGCGGCCTGATGCATCCCGCGCTCACGACACCGCTGCTCGATCTCCTCGGATCGAAGTACCCGATTGTCCAGACCGGTATGGGTTGGGTTGCGGGGCCGAAACTCGTTTCCGCGACATCGAATGCAGGTGCATTCGGCATCATCGCTTCGGCCACGATGACCTACGACGAACTCGTTGTTGCCATTGCCGAAACAAAGAAGCGCACGACCGCACCATTTGGTGTGAACATGCGTGCCGATGCCGACGACATCATGGATCGCCTCAAGCTCCTGGTTGCCGAGGGAATTCCCGTTGCATCATTTGCGCAAGCACCGAAAAAAGATCTGATCGAGTATTTGCACGATCACGGCATCAAGGTGATGCCCTCGATCGGCGCCAAGCGTCATGCCGAGAAAGTCATGGAGTGGGGCGTCGATGCCATTCTCGTGCAGGGTGGTGAAGGCGGCGGACATACCGGTTCGGTTCCGACCTCGCTGCTACTTCCCGAGGTCGTCGACGTCGTTGGCGGGCGTGTTCCCGTTGTTGCTGCCGGTGGTTACTTCGATGGCCGTGGCCTTGTATCGGCTCTTGCCTACGGTGCCAGTGGCATCGCGATGGGCACCCGGTTCCTGCTTACCTCCGATTCATCGGTACCGATGGAAGTGAAGAAGCAATACCTCGGAACGGCAGTTACGGGCACGGTCGTTACGACCAAGGTCGACGGCGCGCCCCATCGCGTGATTCGCACGAAGTTGGTTGACCAAATGGACGGCGCATCGCCGATCACCGCCGTTCCCAAAGCAATCGCTAATGCCGCTCGCTTCCGCAAGTTCACTGGTCTTTCTTGGTATCAGATGGCCAAAGAAGGCCTCGATATGAAAAAGCGCATGGATATGCCCTGGGCCGAGGTCATCATGGCCGGCAATACGCCGATTCTCACGAAGGCCACACTGGTCGACGGAGAACTCGATGCGGGCATTCTTCCCACCGGTCAGGTTGTCGGCGTGATTGACGACCTTCCCACTGCTGCCGAAGTTGTGACTCGCATCATCGCCGAAGCGGAAACCACGCTTGATCGTCTTGCCGGCCGTAGTCCCGGTTCCTGAACTCGTTACTCGGAGGATTCCATGACCACGATCATCGACGGACCTGATGGCGTTCGTGCGGCCGAAGGTACGCACCTCGGCTATAGCGATTGGCTGACCATCGAACAAGACCGCGTCAACATGTTTGCCGACGCGACCGGCGATCATCAGTGGATCCATGTTGATCCCGAACGCGCAAAAGATGGTCCATTCGGGGCGGCGATCGCGCACGGTTACCTCACGATGTCGTTATCGAACTATTTCCTTCCGCAGATTGTCGAAGTGCAGGGTTTCTCCGCTGGCATCAACTACGGCGTCGACAAAGTTCGGTTCCCGTCGCCGGTCAAGGTGGGCGAAAGCGTGCGCGCTGGGGCAGAACTCATTGAGGTCACCGAAGTTAAGGGTGGCCTGCAGACACTCATGCGCATCACAATTGAAATTGACGGTAACGACCGACCGGCCTGTGTCATCGACGCGATTTCTCGCTGGCTCGTCTGACCAATTCGCAGTTACTCGGCGCTTTACAACTCAACGGGGGACACCATGGCCAATCCGATCGGACCGCTTACTGCTGGCGATGAACTATTCCAGCATCAAATCGTCGACACCGTTGCCGTCGTCGGCACAAGTGATTTGGCCTGGACGGAAAAAGTCTGTGCCATGGCGATGGCGAAGGACGGAAGCCTTCAGTTGGGCTTCGGGTTGGGTAAGTACACCAACCGCAACGTGATGGACGCATACAGCGGCGTGTCGCGTGGTCGTGAACAACTCACCGTCCGCATGAGTCGCCGGCTCTCCGATGCACCTGAACTTCTTGGCGGTGGTCCGATCCGCTACGAGATCGTCGAGCCGCTGAAGAAGATCCGCTTCACGCTCGAACCGAACGACACGCAACCGATTGCGTTCGATTGGTTGTTCGAAAGCATCATTCCGCCGATGGTCGAAGAGCGCACTCATAATCGCTCCACGTTCCGTATTGCTTCTGAGCTTGTTCGCTACCACCAGATCGGAACCTGCAGCGGTTGGGTCGAGGTGGACGGTGTTCGTACCGAAAAGAATCCCGACACGTGGGTGTCGACCCGCGACCATTCATGGGGCGTGCGTTACGACGTCGGCGAACCGCCAACCGATATGGAACCGCAGCGCGGCCTCGACGGGGGACAGTTCCAGTTCTTCTGGAGTCCGATCCTCATGGAGCGGCCGGACGGCAGTCACTATGGCCTCTTCTTCAATGTTGCCAAGACGGTGTTCCCAGGTTTCTTGCAGAAGAACGTCACGGCGATCATTGAAGAAACCGATGGCTCGGTCACGCATATGGCTGACGTGGACCAAGACTTCACTTACGACACGTCGAATCGGCGGCTCAAGGGCGGAAAGATCCTCGCCACCATGAGCGACGGTTCGGCTCGTACCTTCCAGGTAGAGGTTCTTGGCGATACCGGCTTCCACCTCGGAGCAGGCCTGTACTTCGGTTGGAACGATCATCACCATGGCGAGTGGCGTGGCGAATTCAACCTTGAAGGCGAACGC
>CAIKHC010000175.1 GCA_903827085.1 uncultured Candidatus Nemicrothrix sp.
GCTTGCCACCACCGGCATCATTGTGGCCGAAGACACCTTTGGTCCCGTTGCCGATAATGCCGCAGGTATCGCGGAAATGGCCGGCGAATTCGAGGGTGAACCCGAGCGAATCATGGTTGGCCTCGACGCAGTCGGTAACACCACGAAGGCCGTTACCAAGGGCTTCGCTATCGGCTCGGCCGTTATCGCCGCCGTTGCGTTGTTCGCTTCGTACGCCGAAACAATCGTGCGCGCCACAAACGACGTTGTGCAGGTCGCCCGAGCGGAACTCGACGGCACGCTTGCCAGTCTTGTTTCGATCAACGTCGCCGATCCGAAGACATTCATCGGTCTCCTTATCGGTGGTTCGGTTGCGTTCTTGTTCTCTTCACTTGCCATCCGCGCTGTGTCTCGCACGGCCGGAACAGTTGTTGAAGAGGTTCGCCGTCAATTCCGCGAGAAGCCCGGCATCATGGATTACACCGAGCGTCCCGATCACGGTGCAGTGATCGACATCTGCACCCGTGCATCGCTTCGTGAACTTTCCACGCCTGCACTTCTCGCAGTCCTTACGCCCGTCATCATCGGTTTCGGTATTGGTTACCTTGCACTTGGTGCATTCCTTGCCGCTGCGATCGTGACTGGTCAGCTCATGGCCAACTTCTTGTCCAACGCAGGTGGCGCATGGGACAACGCCAAGAAGTACATCGAAGATGGCAACGAAGGCGGCAAGGGTTCCGAAACCCATAAGGCTGCTGTCATCGGCGACACCGTTGGCGACCCGTTCAAGGACACCGCTGGCCCGGCACTCAATCCGCTTATCAAGGTGATGAACCTTGTGTCGCTGTTGGTGCTTCCCGCCATGATCGAACTGCAGCACAACAACATCCGCTTCGTCGTTGCCGGCGCAGCACTTGTGGTTGTGGTTGGCGCCCTCGTGGTGTCGAAGCGCTTTGGCAGTGGCATTGATGCTCCGGCCGAAACGGTCAACGCCTAGCAACTTCATTCTCTAACGCGAAAAGGGCCGCCCTCGGGCGGCCCTTTTTCGTTGTACGAGTTCTCGACTAGTTACCCGAGCCGCCTTCAAGAAGTGGTTCGTTCAACCAGTCGGTCTTGTTGAATGCTCGGCGAACGAGATACGCGTTACCCGCCGCTGCGAGCACCATGCCAATGATGATCGGGTGCACCGCGAAACCGGCGATGACACCGGCCACCATCAGCGGAGTGAACCACAACCAAAAGAAGCGGAACCAGCCACGGCTTCGTTGATACGCAGAGAACCCCACAGCCATGCGAGCATCGTGCGCATTCTCTTGCGGGCGACCGATGCGGACAAGACGGCGAATCTGTCGTCGGGTCGGCTTATCGAGTGCATTCCACTCAGCGGCAAACGCGAGATCGACGTTCGAGCCAGCCTTGACGCCCTTTGAGGACGTCGAAGACTTCTCGGAAGGTGAGGAGGTCATGAGTTTTCCTGCAGTCATGGTTGCCATGGTTGGGCCGGACCACTCCGGCGAGAAAGGTTCGCATCCCAGTCGCTTCGTGTCGATCACGGTGCCTGGAATGTCTGGATCGGAACGTACGTGCTGCGGGTCGATTCCCGCTCAGTGTCGACCCGGCCGAAACCGGGTCGACACTGCAAGGAGCGTTGAAGCTCAGGCGTCGCTCGAGACGAGACCCTCGTGGGTTCCCGAGAATTCCGGATAGGCGAAGACACCCATCTCGGCCATATCGAGACCTGCAACTTCTTCGTCTGCACCGCTTCGAATTCCGCCCTTGGTGAGAGCGTTCTGAATCTTGAAGAAGGCAAACGCCACACCCAAGATCACCGTCAGGAGAACAACCATTCCAGCGAGCTGGGACAGAAGCTGACCTGCACCGTTTCCTCCGTAGAAGAGCCCGGTCACACCGTCGGCAACACCGTCGGTGAGTGAGGTAGTTGTGCCGTTCCATCCGATACCAGCACCACCAGCATCGACGCCGTACTTGCCGTTAGCAACCAGACCAACAGAGAGCACGCCGAGGAGACCGCAGACGCCATGGACGGAAATCGCACCAACCGGGTCGTCAATCTTGAGCTTGCGCTCAATGAAGAACACTGCCTCGATGACAACCACACCAGCAATGGTTCCAAGGATCGCTGCGACCCACGGATCAACGAACGCACATGGTGCGGTGATGATCACGAGACCAGCAAGCATGCCGTTGGCCATCATGGCGGGGTCTGGCTTGCCGGTGCGCTTCCAGATCCACAGCATTGAGACGAACCCGCCGAATGCGGCGGCGAGCGCTGTGTTCACTGCAACAACACCGATCTGAGGATCGCTCGATGCAAAGGTCGACGCAGCATTGAAGCCGAACCAACCGAACAGAAGGATCAACGTGCCGAGGAGTGCCATTGGAATGTGATGGCCAGGAAGGGCACGAGGCTTTCCGTCCTTGCCGAACTTGCCAATACGTGGTCCAAGCACGATCGCACCGGCAAGAGCAGCGACACCACCAGCAGCGTGAACAACACCAGAACCGGCGAAGTCCACATAGCCGTTGCCCCAGTTCAGTGAGTTGCCCAGCTTGGCGAGGAAGCCGCCACCCCAGGTCCAGGCACCGAAGAGCGGGTAGTAGATGGCACCGCAGAACAAGCCCCAAACAACGAAGGACTTGAACTTCCAACGCTCAGCCATCGAGCCAGTCGGAATGGTTGCAGTGGTATCCATGAACGCCACCATGTAGAGGAAGAATGCTCCGGCTGCGCCCGAGTAGGCGAGATTGCCACCGTCGAACCAGGTACCGGCCCATCCGCCCTGCCACAGGAAGACCCAGTCACCGGAACCGATGAGTGCGCCACCAGCAGCTTGGTTCAAGCCGTAGTCGAAGCCCGGCAGCACATAGCTGTAGCCACCGAACATGAACGACCAACCAACAAGGAAGAAGCCAACAAACCCGAGGAAGAAAACCGCAAGGTTCGTGCTGACAACGTGCGCAGCGTGCTTGGCACGACAGAAGCCGGTTTCGACAAGTGCAAAACCCGCTTGCATGAAGATGACCATGGCTGCACCGATGACGATCCAGAGAAGGTTGCCGGACTGGATCGCATGATCAGCAGTCTTGGCAACGGTCTCGAGATCGACGGCTGGTTCTTCAACCAGTGCGTCGACAGTCTGGGCAATGGCGGTGCCACCAAGCACAAGCAACGTGCTTGCACCGACGACTGCGCCAACAGCAAGACGCTTGGCGTTCAGAGGAATCCTCCGTCTAGTTGGGGCCGCAATGGCCGTGTTGATGATGGAGTCGGAGCTCATCACAGCGCCTCCCCATCTCGTTCTCCGGTGCGGATACGAACCACAGCAGTCGCTGGGATGACCCATACCTTGCCGTCACCGATCTTGTCGGTGCGGGCCGCTGACACAATCGA
>CAIKHC010000176.1 GCA_903827085.1 uncultured Candidatus Nemicrothrix sp.
GCTGCCCTGGCGACGTCACGTCGCAGCGCCATCCGAAGAGGTCGCCCCGCTCGTTGCAATCTTTCAGTCCCATCATACGCGTTCATCGCCGTCGCTGATCACGCGGGCCTATGACCGGGCGGCGGCTGCGCACGAAGGTCAATCGCGTAAGTCAGGCGAGCCCTATGTCACGCACCCGGTTGCGGTGGCCAAGATCTGTGCCGAGCTCGGCCTTGATGACGTCACTATTGCTGCTGCGCTTCTGCACGATGCGGTGGAAGACACTGGCGCAACGCTGATCGATGTCGAGAAAGAATTCGGCGAGGACGTCGCTCGAATAGTGGACGGCGTCACGAAACTCGATCGCATCAAGTTCGACAGCAAAGAAGCACAGCAAGCGGCCACTGTTCGCAAAATGCTCGTGGCGATGGCCAAGGATCTCCGCGTCCTCATCATCAAGCTCGCTGATCGACTTCACAACATGCGGACCATTGCCGCAATGCCCGCATGGAAGCAGCACCGCACGGCGCAGGAAACTATCGACATTTATGCACCACTTGCCCATCGCCTTGGCATGCAAGAACTCAAACAGCAGCTTGAAGATCTCTGCTTCGCGTCACTTCATCCAAAGCGATACGCCGAAATCGACCACATGGTCGCCACCCGTGCCCCAGAGCGCGATGTCTACCTGACCAACGTCCTTGAAGACGTACGTGGTCGCCTCAGCGAACTTCACATCACTGCCGAGGTCACAGGTCGACCAAAGCACTTGTGGAGCATCTACGAGAAAATGGTGGTGAAGGGTCGCGACTTCGACGAAATCTTTGATCTCGTCGCGGTTCGGGTCATCGTTGGCACCGTAAAGGACTGTTACGCGGCGCTCGGTTCGATTCACGCAACTTGGAAGCCAGTTCAGGGGCGCTTCAAGGACTACGTGGCGATGCCCAAGTTCAACCTCTACCAATCACTTCACACCACCGTGGTTGGTCCCGGTGGCAAATCACTGGAAGTCCAGATCCGAACCCTTGAAATGCATCGCCGTGCCGAGTTCGGTGTTGCCGCCCATTGGAACTACAAGGACAACAACGAAAGTTCTGCCGATCTGGCATGGCTGAACCGAATCGTCGATTGGCAAACCGAAACCTCTGACCCATCAGAGTTCATGGCCAATCTCAAAATTGATCTTGAGCAGGACGAAGTCTTCGTCTTTACGCCGAAGGGCAAGGTGGTCACGCTTCCCCTCGGAGCCACCACTGTCGATTTCGCCTATGCGATCCACACCGATGTGGGTCATTCCTGTATTGGTGCACGCGTCAATGGGCGTTTAGTTGCTCTCGATACCGAGCTTCAATCGGGTGATTCGGTCGAAATCTTTACGTCGAAGGTCGAAAGCAGTGGCCCCTCGCAGGACTGGTTGCGCTTTGTGGTTTCCCATAAGGCCGCAAACAAGGTCAAGGCTTGGCATTCGCGAGAACGACGCGAAGACGCAATCGAAAATGGCAACGACGATCTCATCAAGGCTCTTCGTCGTGAAGGACTTCCGGTGCAGAAGATCCGCCAGTCCCGGGTTCTCGAGGAAATTGCGACGGAACTCAACTACACCGATCTCGAGTCGCTCCATGCCGCAATCGGCGGCGGCCACCAGTCGGCGCAATCAGTTGCCGAGCGAATTCGCAAGAAGCTTGAGTCAGTCGAGCCGGGCCGCGAAGAACAGTTGTCAACAACAGTTCATACACGTCGCCGTTCGGAACGCGTCGGAGGAAGCCCGTCGGGTGTGCATGTCGAAGGACTCGACGACGTCATGGTTCGTCTGTCGCGGTGCTGCACTCCGGTTCCGGGCGACGAAATTATGGGCTTCGTTACCCGAGGCCGCGGTGTGTCGGTTCACCGATCCGATTGCGCAAACGCCATGTCTCTCTCCGACGGACAGGCTGATCGCCTTATCGACGTCGAGTGGGATACCGATATTGCCGCAATGTTCATTGCTTCGATTGAAGTGAAGGGTCTCGATCGTTCACGCCTTCTACGCGACGTGTCTGCAGCTTTGGCCGATCACCACGTCAATATCGTGTCGTGCAACACGGTGACCGGCTCCGACCGAATCTCATCGATGCGTTTCGATTTCGAATTGGGCGACGTCTCTCAGTTGAGTCCGCTTCTTTGGTCGATCAAGAAAATCGACGGTATCTACGACGCCTACCGGGTGTTGCCTGGTAAGGGTGA
>CAIKHC010000177.1 GCA_903827085.1 uncultured Candidatus Nemicrothrix sp.
AGGTGACGCACGTCGAACTCGATACCTCAGTTCTCGACACGCCGTTCTTGGTGATGAGGCGACTTCCCGGAAGCGCACCTGCCGATATGCCTCCGTATGTTTTCGGAGGTTGGGTGTGTGACCTTTCTGAAGAAGGTCGAGAGACAATGCAGCGCAATGCTGTTCGTACGCTCGTTGACCTCCACGAGCTTCGTCCTGATAACACCGATCTCGCGTTTCTCGCTCGTCCCGACAAGGGCAACTCGGCACTTGATCAACACCTTGGTCATGAGCGTGACTATTACGAGTGGGCCCGCGGCGATATCCACTACCCACTTATTGAACGAACGTTTGAATGGCTCGATGCCAATCGTCCGACCATCGTGAACCCCACGGTTTTGAACTGGGGCGATGCTCGTATTGGAAACATGCTGTGGGAGGGCCCCACACCCACCGCAGTTCTTGATTGGGAAATGGCCTGTCTTGGTCCGGCCGAAGTTGATCTTGCATGGATGATCTTCCTGCACGCGTTCTTCCAGAACATTGCCGTCACCTTCGAGATGCCTGGCTTGCCCAATTTCATGCGTCGCTCAGAGATGGCCGCGCTTTATACCGAGATGAGTGGTCGGTCGGTTGAGGCCCTCGAATGGTTCGAGGTCTTTGCCGCCCTCCGCTTCGCCACCGTGTCGGTGCGCACCACCACTCGTGGGGTCGAATACGGACAGCAAGAAGCGCCTGCCGAACCCGACGATGTGATCATGTTTCGAGGTCTCCTGGAGCAAATGCTCGAAGGCTCGTATTGGGAAGGCCGCTAGGCCCAAGAGTTCAAAACGTGTCATCGGTCACACCTGAGGGCAGATCGCGCTACGGTTCGCAGTGTGAGCCGGGTGGACGATCTCCGAAAACTGGATCAGGCGCTTTCTCGAATCAACCGGATTTCGACCGGTCGTGTCTCTGCTCGTCACCGCTCGGAGCGCGCCGGGATCCTTCTTTCTCGTCCTGCGATCTCGATTCTGGGGGCACTGCACTCTTCTGGCCCGGTTCGACTGTCCTCGCTGGCCCGCCTCACCGGACTTGAAGCCCCATTGATCAGCCGCGAGATCAAGGAACTCGGCGACGGTGGGTATGTGGCCCGCAGCGCTGATCCGACCGATGGGCGGGCTGGAATCGTTGAACTCAGCCCGAAAGGTAGCGATGCATGGAATCGTTATCGCCATGTCGCCGACGACATCAACGCCGAGACGTTTTCGGAATGGTCCTCTGACGATCTGCGCACGTTGCGGGTGCTGCTCGAACGCGTCGCTCGAGATGTTTCCAAGGGGTCATCGACCTTTCAACGCCAAAGTAAGGCCAGCTGAGAGATCTCGTTCGGGCATCGATCGAGGTCGTGACCTACATTCCCCGGTATGACTGAAGCTTCCTGGGAAACCGCAGACCTCAACCGACCCATCTATGCCGCTGACCTCATCATCAGCGCGTTGAGTCGTACGCCCGACAACCCGGCGGTGAACATCATTGGTCAGCGCGAGATGACTGCTCGCGAGATGAGCGAGATGGTGAGTCGCTACTCGCAAGCACTTGCATCGAAAGGTCTGACCCAAGGGAAGCAACTTTCGGTCCTCGCGCTCAATCGACCCGAAGTTCTTTTCAATATGGCAGCGAATCAAGTGAATGCAACCCGGTCTACGCCATTGCATCCGATGGGTTCGGCCGATGATCAGGCATACGTGCTTGGTGATTGCGGAGCAGAAGCTCTTGTCTTTGATCCTGACAACTTCACTGATCGTGCTCGCGAACTTGCTGAGCGAGTTCCGACAATCAAGCACTTCCTTTCGTTGGGTCCGTGCGAGTTCGGTGAAGATCTCAATGCTTTGGCAATGACTTTTGAGCCGAAGCCACTCGTTGCCCCGCTTGTAAATGGCGAGGATCTCGCTGGTATTTCTTACTCAGGCGGAACCACGGGCAAGCCAAAGGGAATCATGAGCAGTTATCGGGGCGGCGCCACGATGACTCAGATTCAGATGTCTGATTGGCAATGGCCTGACGAGGTTCGCTTCCTTATCTGCACGCCACTGTCGCACGCGGGTGCCGCGTTCTTCACTCCGACTCTTCTGAAGGGTGGCTCGCTTACCGTCCTGCCTGGTTTCGATCCAGAGAAGTTCATGCAAACGGTGCAAGACCATCGCATCACCGCAACGATGTTGGTGCCGACGATGATCTATGTGTTGCTCGACCATCCGAAGTTTGATCAGTACGACCTTTCGAGTCTCCAAACCATCTTCTACGGAGCATCGGCGATTTCTCCGACGCGACTCGCTGAAGGCATTCGCCGTATGGGTCCGATCTTCTTCCAGTTCTACGGACAGGCGGAATGTCCGATGACGATCACCGTGCTGCGCAAGGAAGACCACGATCCCGACAATCTCGAACGACTTGCCAGTTGTGGTCGTCCAGTCCCGTGGCTGCACGTTGCATTGCTCGATGACGATGGCAACGTTGTTCCCCACGGTGAACCTGGCGAAATCTGTGTGCGTGGTCCGCTGAACATGAAGGGGTATCTCGGCAACCCCGAACAAACCGCTGAAGCGTTCGAGCATGGCTGGCTTCATACCGGTGACGTCGCTCGTGCTGATGACGAAGGCTTTCTCTACATCGTCGACCGCAAGAAAGACATGATCATCACTGGTGGCTTCAACGTGTACCCGCGTGAAGTCGAGGATGTCATTTCCACACATCCCGCCGTTTCGGCCGTCGCAGTCATTGGCGTGCCCGACGAGCGCTGGGGCGAGTCAGTCAAGGCGGTTGTGGTGCGCCGTCCGGGAGCCTCGGTCGAGGCCGAGGAACTGATTTCGTTGGTGAAAGACGCCAAGGGATCGGTGCAAGCTCCCAAGAGTGTCGACTTCATCGACGCCATTCCCCTCAGCGCCTTGGGCAAGCCCGATAAGAAGGCGCTTCGCGCGCAGTACTGGGGAGACGGCAGCCGTCAGGTGAACTGACGCCGAGGCCGAACAGGTCTCGCTGGCTCTGGCGAAATAGTTCACTGGGGAAACTTTCTCTGGCCGGGGTGTGCCGGTAGTCTCATCTCCTCGATGCCCGCCCTGTCGTCCGATTCGGAACACTAGGGTGGCGCCGGTCACAGTTACGAGAATGATTCGCTGGACGTCCCGGGAGCGGGGCGAGGGGGAACAGAGTGCAGACATTCCTGCAGTACACGATCTTGGGTCTGGCAATCGGTGGCTCCTATTTCATCGCTGCGTCCGGTCTCGTCGTGACGTACACAACCTCTGGCATTTTCAACTTCGCTCAGGGCGCAATCGCAATGCTTGCGGTCTTCACCTACTGGCAGTTCCGGTGGGGATGGAATTGGCCGGCACCGCTTGCACTACTCATGGTCCTTGGCGGTCTTGCTCCGCTTTTGGGGGCGGCCCTCTATCAGGTAGTCATGAAGAATCTTCGTGGCACCTCTGAGGTCACGAAGATCATCGTGCCTATCGGCGTCATGCTCGGTTTCCAAGCTCTCGCGACGTGGGTCTGGAATCCGACCTCAAGCACTCCTCGTCAGTTCCAGAAGTTCTTCGGCCCGAATGCGTTTGTGCACTTCGGCTCGATCAAGGTCTCGTGGCACGAAATTATTGCGTTCGTCATCGCCATTGCCATCGCCGTGGGTATTCGGTTGCTGTTTGTGCGCACCCGATCCGGTGTGGCAATGCGAGCAGTCGTCGACGATCCCGAGTTGCTCCAACTCAATGGTGGCCGCCCCGAACGACTGGCCATGATTTCGTGGGCCGGAGGTTCGTTCCTCGCCGCCCTCGCCGGAATTCTCATCCAGCCGATGATTGGATCGGCAATGAGCGCGGGCCAGCTCACGCTTCTTGTTATCGATGCATTCGCCGCCGCGATGTTCGGTCGCCTGCGGAGCCTCCCGCGCACCCTTGCCGGGGCACTGGTCATCGGCCTCACCACGACCTATGTCATCGCGTATTTCCCGAGCAAGTGGACCTGGTCAAGTTCGTTCCGTAACTCGTTGCCGATGATCTTTCTGTTCATCGTCCTCATCGTGCTTCCCCAAGATCGCCTTCGTGGAGCAACCGTGCTTCGCCTTCGCGAACGATTCCGCATGCCGTCAATCCGTACTGCCTGGATCGCTGGCTTGGTTCTGATGGTTGTGGTGTTCTGTCTCAAGGTCATCATGGAACGCACAGCGGTCAATACGCTCACCCTTGCTCTGACCTTCGCGATCATTGCGTTGTCTCTGGTTCTACTCACCGGTTTCGCCGGCGAAATCAATCTTGCAGCGTTGTCGTTCGGAGCTATCGCTGTCATCGTCGTGTATCACTTCGGCACGACTGGCTCGGGAGCCGATGCGCGCACGACTCTTTGGGGCATCTTGCTCGCGGCGGTGGTTACCGCGTTAGTCGGCGCGGTGATTGCGTTGCCGGCCCTTCGACTACGCGGACTCTATTTGGCCTTGGCCACCATGGCCTTTGGTGTCTTCGTTTCTCGAATGGTGCTGACCGAACGCAACGAACGCGACATCTTCGGAGTGAAGTTCACGATCTTTACCGCCGGGCAGCTCTCGATTCCGAAACCAAAGATCGGTCCATTCGATTTCAACAGTCCCGACGCGTTCCTGTTCCTTTGCGCTGGCCTCTTCGCCATCATCGGCATCGGCATGGTCTATTTGCGCCACAGCGGATACGGCCGTCGTCTTGCTGCAATGAAAGACAGCCCGGCAGCGTCGGCCACATTGGGCATGAGCGTTGTGCGCTTGAAGCTGTCGATCTTCATGATGTCTGCAGCCATCGCAGGAATTGGCGGCGTCATGATGGCGGCCCAAATCGGAACCGTGAACTCCGACCGTTTCGACATCCTTCTGAGCCTTTCGCTCATGATGATCACTGTCGTTGGCGGCATCGGATATATCTCCGGCGCACTCTTCGCTGGAATCTTCCTGATCGCTTTCGTGCAGATGCTCGATCTCACACTCAAGAAGTTCGCAGTGGACTATTCGAGTCTCGAAGCGATCTTCCTGTTCTTCGTTTCTGTCGTTACCGTGTTGCCCGCCACGATCGGCATCACGATGGGCAAGAACCCTTCGGGCGCTGTGAGCGACATTGTCGCCGGCCTCGATCAGATCAAGCAGTCAAAGCCTTTGGTGATCACCCTGGTCGGTCTCGAAGCCGCCATTTGGGCGCTCGCTGCGACCGATGTCATCACCAACTGGAACTTTGTCATTCTCACGATGATCAACCTGTTCATCGTGCCTGTCATTGGCGGCAAGGTTCTCCTGGCTCGAGCGATGCGCGGGGTTCCGAAACCAGTGCCGCCGGAACTAATCGGCATCGATCGACCCTTCACATTCGACGATCTTGCCGAGATGGACCGTGCGCTTGATCTTGAAGGTGTTG
>CAIKHC010000178.1 GCA_903827085.1 uncultured Candidatus Nemicrothrix sp.
CAACTCCGCCGAACACGCGATCACTACCCGGTCTCGCGTTCCCGGTCGATGCAAGGTGTGTTGCATCGAAAAACGCTCAATGAGTTCGGCCAAACCGAGATCGAAAGCGGTCCAATCCACCGTTCCATCGATTTCAATGCGCTGAAGGAAGACTTCAGAATCGCGATCGGTGTGCTGATCAGCGTTCATGATGTTTCCGCCCACATCAGCAATGAGATTGGCGACTGCAGCAACGATGCCTGGTTGGTCAGGACATTGCAGTGTGAGGATCGAATGAGTATCAGTTGTCATGAGATCTCAACTCACCAACGATGCGATTCCCCAGATTGCAGCGATTGAGCCGACGGCAATCATCACAACACTTCTGGCCAAAGGTGGGCGATCAAGATCGCCGCTTTCGTGTTCCTTCGGGGGACGGACGAGAGCAAGGACGGTTCCGACCGCGAGTGCACCACCGATGGCCAAAACCATCCATGGCAAAATATCCTCACCGAGAAACATGTCATTCCTCCAACAGCCCGGGCGCTCCGAGTGACGCAATCGTAGGTGTCGACCAGCACAAGACCGAAGTCCGTAGGAATTTTCAGTCCACCAACGCCTGTGCGAACTGATCTGCCGCTGGATTCGCGCTTCGGGCAGATGGCCTCACGAGCACAAGATGACGTTCGGCGATCACGACCTGCTCGTCTCCAGCCTCTTGACCAGATTGAGAGTCGGGCAAGACTGACCATCCCATTCCAAGTCGCGTCATCTCGCGCAGCACATCGGGCTGATGCGATTCGGCGACAACGTCAACGACCGCACCGCGTGTGACAAGTGCGCGCTCAATCAGTTGGCGAGTTCTCGATCCCCGCGGAAACAACACCCACGGTCCCCATGTGCTTGGCGCACCGATGTCATGCCCGGCAGGTGCAACAACAACAAGTGATTCGGTCACGACCGGACTCACATCGAGTCCATCCACATGTTCGGGATCAACAATCACCGCGAGATCAAGATCTCCGCGACGAACCTGGTCGAGCAATTCACCTGATGGAGCAACAACGAGTCGGAGATCCACTTCGGGATGCTGCGCGCGAAATGAGGTCATCTCGTCATGCAAGTGATGCACCGCCGCCGCGTCAATCATTCCAACCCGCACACGACCGACTCCACCGGCTTGGGCAGCACCAACCCACCGGCCCAGATCACGCGTGTCGGCAACGACGCGTTGGGCATAGGCAAGAACCTCGTTCGTCTCTTCGCGCAATAGCTGGCGCCGCCCCTGCCGTTCGAAGAGCGCGAGCCCAAGGCGCCGCTCGAGTTCTGCGAGTCCCTGCGACAATGCCGAGGTCGTCACACCGAGCGATGACGCGGCGTCGGAGAACGTTTCGTGATCGGCCACCGCGACGAGGTAGGCCAATTGCTGCACCGTGAGGTTGAGCAGTGGGCCCTCGACAGGAGAACGACGGTCTGGGGTCGGCATCCCGCCACCCTACTGTTAAGTCTTTCTGTAATGAACTTCTGAACTGTCAAGATTCACCTATCCTTTCCAGCATGAACACACCCGTAACCATTGCTCCTGCCACCGGCCGTCTTGGGGTTCTCACCCCCGGCATGGGCGCCGTCGCGTCCACCTTCATCGCTGGCGTCATCTCCGCCCGCAACGGCCATTCCGTCCCCGTCGGCTCACTCAGCCAGCTCGCCCACATCCGTTTGGGCAAGCGGGAAGAAAACCGCAACCCGCTCATCCGTGAGTTCGTGCCACTGGCCGATCTGGGCGACCTTGTCTTCGGCGGCTGGGATCCCATCAGCCCGAATGCTCTTGAGGCCGCCCGCACCGCAGGCGTGCTTGAAGATCGTGACCTCGGTCCGATCTCAGCCGAGCTCGAAGGCGTTGTTGCCATGGACGCCGTCTTTGATCAGCGCTGGGTGAAACGCCTCGACGGCACCCGCGTCAAGAACGTCACCGACAAAATGGCCCAAGCCGAGGCCCTCATCGCCGACATCGAAAACTTCCGCACTGAGAACAACTGTGACCGACTCGTCATGGTGTGGTGTGGTTCGACCGAGGCCTACCAAGAAGCCAGCGCTGTCCACATGACCATCGCGTCCTTTGAAGAAGGCCTGCGCAACAACGACGAGAACATCTCGCCGAGCCAGATCTACGCGTATGCCGCACTCATGTCCCATGTTCCGTTTGCCAACGGTGCACCAAACCTTTCCGTCGATCTTCCCTGCATGCGTGAACTCGCCGCTCGCGAGAACGTGCCGATCGCCGGCAAGGACTTCAAGACTGGCCAGACCTGGCTCAAGACCCTTCTCGCCCCTGGCCTCAAGGCCCGCATGCTCGGTCTCCGTGGTTGGTACTCCACCAACATTCTCGGCAACCGCGACGGCGAGGTGCTCGATGATCCAGACAACTTCAAGACCAAAGAGATGTCGAAGCTTGGCGTGATCGACTCGGTGCTTCAGCCCGAGGTCTACCCCGAGCTCTACGGCAACGTCGATCACGTCGTGCGCATCAACTACTACCCACCGCGTGGCGACAATAAAGAAGGTTGGGACAACATCGACATCTTCGGATGGATGGGCTACCCGATGCAGATCAAGGTCAACTTCTTGTGCCGCGACTCCATCCTTGCTGCGCCGATCGTTCTCGACCTCGCGCTGTTCATGGATCTCGCTGCTCGTGCCGGCCAAAGCGGTGTGCAGGAATGGCTGAGTTTCTATTTCAAGGCTCCGCAGGCGGCCACGCCGATTCCGGCCGAGCATGATCTGTTCATCCAGCAGACCAAGCTCAAGAACACATTGCGCGAATGGATGGGTGAACAGCCCGTCACTCACTCCGAAGCCGGCTGATCATGGACTTTGCGAGGACCGGCGTTGGTGGATTTCCACTGACGCCGGTCCTTCGCTCTTTTTGCGGAGACCCACTGAGACAACCGTCCCCCGTTCCCGCTAGGGTCCGGGTTCGCAAACGAATCGGCCGGCAGTCCGGCCCATCTCAACTTCCGGAGAATCAAAATGCCAGTCCCCACAACCGCTGAACTCGGCCCCCTTGCCGGCCTTGCTGGCTCATGGGAAGGCGATCAGGGCATCGACATTTCCTACCACCACGATGTTGGCGAAATCGTCGAGACCCCGTACCGCGAAAAGGTTGAACTCAAGCCGTTCGGCCCCGTCGACAATGGCGTCCAGCAGATGTTCGGCCTCGACTACCGCATGGCCGCCTACAAGCAGGGCGAAGATGAGCCGTTCCACACCGAGGTCGGCTACTGGCTCTGGGATGCCGCCAACGGCGAATTCATGCGCTCCTTCATGGTGCCGCGTGGCCAGACCGTGATCGCCGGTGGTTCCGCCAAGGCCGATTCCAAGGTCATCGAGCTTCGGGCCGAACGCGGTTCAACCTCCTACGGTGTGCTTTCCAACAAGCACCTCGAAGACAACGCCCTCACGCCGTCCTACACCTGCACGCTCACCATTGGTGACGGCGAGTGGAGCTACGACGAAACCACGACCTACGAGGTCAAGGCCAAGGGCCTCACCATCGTTCACCGTGATCGCAACACTCTTAAGAAGGTCGGCTGAACAAGCCGCTCTTTCGAGCGAACGAAACAAAGGCCTCGGCTTCGGCCGGGGCCTTTGTCGTTTTCAGAGTGCTGCGGTGAAGGGCGCTATGGCGTTGCGCTCCAAAACAGAAACTGCCGACCCTCGCGGGCCGGCAGTAACACAAATGGTTCCCCGAAGGGGAGTGCAATCAGATGACCCGAACGTTCTCGGCCTGATCGCCCTTCTGACCCTTGGTGATGTCGAACTCGACGGTCTGTCCTTCGTCGAGGGACTTGTAGCCCTCGGCCTGGATGTTGGAGAAGTGAACGAATACATCGTCGCCACCCTCACGTGAGATGAAGCCGAAACCCTTTTCGGCATTGAAGAACTTCACGGTACCTGTAGTCATTTCTCAACTTTTCATTTCATCGCGTTCCGTTTGAACAGCGATGTGAAGACGAACGCTAACCACAAAAGCAAGCGAATGCCCTATCGCGTTGCTATTGGGTTCGTTTGGCATGCAAAATGCCCTTCTGGCAAGAAACCCCTAGAAACCACGCGATCCCAAGGGCCTCAACGCATCGAAGCCGTCCCCAAACACCATTTACGGTGATTTGAGGTTGAGATTCAGAAAACCACCGAATTCACTGAATTGGTTCGAGAACGACAAGCGGGATCAGTCGGTCGGTCTTCTTCTGGTAGCCGCCGTAATGCGGTTTGTAGTCCATGATGCGTTTCCAGAGCTCGTCGCGTTCCGCACCGTCAGCGATGCGCGCGCGCATGTTAACTGCCGGTTTGCGGCCCGATTTCACCGTGACATCAGGGTTCGCTTTCAAGTTCAGGAACCAGGCCGGGTTGATGTCGTCGCCACCGCGAGAGGCGACGATCACGAATGCATCGCCGTTCTGCACGGGCGAGG
>CAIKHC010000179.1 GCA_903827085.1 uncultured Candidatus Nemicrothrix sp.
ACCGGGGAGAATACGGATGTAATGCATCCGCATCTTTCCGGAGATGTGGGCCAACACTTTGTGGCCGTTTTCGAGTTCGACGCGGAACATTGCGTTCGGCAGCGGCTCGGTGACCGTTCCTTCCAGAACGATCGCGTCTTCTTTGGGCTTAGCCAGGACACTGACTCCTGTGTGATGGATCTGAAAACCCCTGCTCAGGACCGCGCAAAGGCGGGATCCCGGACGAGGGCGGACTGAAGACCCTACCGGTCAGGCCCGCTGGCTCCAAATGCGCCAAATCCTGTGTTAGAGGGGTGGTCAAAGACGCGTCAAAATTTCCGGCCCATTGGGGCCAATAGCGATGGTGTGTTCGGCATGGGCGGCCCAAGATCCGTCGGCGGAAAGAACCGTCCAGCCGTCCTCGGTCAGGAAGGTTTCGCAGTCCCCGATGGTCACCATGGGCTCGACCGCCAAGGTCATGCCCGCCTTGAGCTTTCCGCCCTTACCCGCCACTCCGTAATTGGGGACTTCAGGTGATTCGTGCATCGCTCGGCCGATGCCATGGCCCACATAGTCCCGAACCACCGAGAACCCGGCGGCCTCGACCACTGCCTGCACCGCAGCGCCAATGTCACCGAGGGTGTTGCCCTCGACCATGGCGGCGATGCCGGCGGCCAGCGAGGCCTCGGTCACCGAAATGAGTTTGGCCGCTTCGGCGGAGATCTCCCCCACCCCTGTCGTGAACGCAGCGTCACCGTGCCACCCCTCGACGACGGCGCCGCAGTCGACCGAAATGATGTCGCCTTCGTTGAGTACGACAGCGCCAGGGATGCCATGGACAATGACATCGTTCGGTGACGCGCAGATCACCGCTGGGAAGCCGTGGTAACCGAGAAAGTTGGAGGTCGCTCCCCTGTTGTCGATCACCTTGCGACCGATCGCATCAAGGTCAGCGGTCGTCACGCCAGGACGAATCGCGGCGCGAATCTTTTCGTGCATCTCTGCAACAACGCGACCAGCCGCTCGCATGTGGCGAAGTTCTTCTTTCGAACGAGCTTTCATGTTCGTTCGGCTTCGCGATTTCTATTTCGGGAGTTGCGCGTCGATCGCGCTCAGAAGACGAGCAAAAACCTCGTCGGGCGAGCCGATCCCGTCGACCTTCACCAACAGACCTGATGCTTCATAAAAGTCAATGGTTGGTTGGGTTTCTGTGTTGTAAACAGAAAGGCGCTTTGCGATTGATTCGGGCGTGTCGTCAGCGCGCTGAACAACATCGCCGCCACACTTGTCGCACACCCACTGTGTGGAGGGCGGGGCAGCGACAGAGTAAATGGCTCCGCACTTCGAACACACTCGACGAGACGAGATGCGCTCGAGCACGACCTCTTCGGCAACAACAAGATCGATTGCGACATCGATAGTTGCAAACTTGGACATGCCTTCTGCTTGCACAACAGTGCGCGGAAAACCATCGAGAAGAAAACCGTTTGCCTGCACATCGCCTTCGGTGAGTCGTTCTTCAACAACACCCAGAATGATCTCGTCGGATACAAGACCGCCGGCATCCATCACGGCCTTCGCCTCGACACCAAGCGGAGTGCCAGCAACGACAGCGGCACGAAGCATGTCTCCGGTAGAGATATGCGGGGCGTTGTAATGCGCCGAAAGCCGCTCGGACTGTGTGCCCTTGCCCGCTCCCTGCCGTCCGAAGATAAGCAGACGAGCAGTCATTACTTCAGGAATCCTTCGTAGTTGCGCATCATCAACTGGCTGTCGATCTGCTTCATCGTCTCGAGGGCAACACCCACGGCGATGAGGATCGAGATACCAGTGAACGACACCTGAGTGCCGGGAAGATACGCAGTCAAGATGAAGGAAGGAATAAGAGCAACAGCGGCGATGAACAATGCGCCGGGAAGAGTGATGCGGGAAAGAACCTTGGCCAGGTAGCGCTCGGTCTGGGGGCCAGGACGAATTCCAGGAATGAAGCCACCCTGCTTACGAAGCTGATCGGCCTGCTTTACCGGATCGAAGGTGATCGCTGTGTAGAAGTAGGCGAAACCAATGATGAGAAGACCGAAAACGATCAAGTGGATCGGAGCACTCGGGTTCACCAGGTTTGAGTTCACCCAGTCCTGCACGGTCTTTCCCCAACCGTCAGTCGGAAGCACAAAGCTCAGCAACTGCGGGAGATAGAGAACCGAACTGGCGAAAATGATCGGGATAACGCCCGACTGGTTCACCTTGAGCGGAATGTAGGTGCTCTGTCCGCCGTATTGGCGACGACCCACAACGCGTTTTGCAAACTGAACAGGAATACGACGCTGCCCTTGCTCGACGTACACAATCGCAACGGTGATAAGCGCATAACCAGCAAGCACCATGGCAACTGCGACCCAGTCACCGTTGGCCTTAATCGTTGCCATCTGGCTCGGCAACAACGAAACAACGGAAGCGAAAATCAGCAAGGACATGCCGTTGCCGATACCTCGTTGCGTCACGAGTTCACCCATCCACATGAGCAAAGCCGTACCTGTTGTCAGGGTAAGGACAATGAGCATCACGCGCGACACGGTGAAATCAGGGATGAGATCGAGGCCAGTTGTATTGCCATTGGTGAGGCCACCACCGCCGTTGTGGAAGAGGTAGGCCAAACCGGTTGACTGCAAGATCGCAATACCGATCGTGACGTAACGGGTCCACTGCGTGATCTTGCGCTGACCGACCGCGCCCATGTTCTGCCATTCCTCGAGTTTCGGAATGACGACACCCAGAATCTGCATGATGATCGATGCAGTGATGTACGGCATGATGCCGAGAGCAAAGATTGCGAAGTTGGTGAGACCGCCACCAGAGAAGAGCTTCAAGAACGCGAGCACGCCACCCTCATCGGCCTGCGCCTTCAACTGCTTGAGTGCAGACGTGTCGATTCCGGGAACGGGAAGATGAGCGCCGAGTCGATACAGGGCGATAATCAGGAACGTGAACAGGACCTTGTTGCGAAGGTCCTGGACCTTGAAGATGTTCTTCAGGTTTGCGAGCACCGAGGTCACTCCTACCGCTGGCTACGACGCCAGCAGTGCATCAGCGGTTTGTGAACTGGTTGCCCTTCGCGGGAGGACGACGTTCGCCCCATGGCAAAGGGATGATTTCGACAGTGCCACCTGCAGCGGTGATTGCCGCTTCAGCTGACTTCGAGATGGCATGCGCACGAACGGTGACGGGGCGAGAGATTTCTCCACGACCGAGCACCTTCACGAGTGCGCCCTTGCCAACAAGGCTCTTGCCCAGCAGCGAAACGGGATCGACGATGTCGAGACCTGATTCGTTGATGGAATCAAGGTTGATTGCCTGATATTCCACGCGGAAGGGGTTGTTGAAGCCACGAAGCTTCGGCACGCGCATGTGCAGAGGCATCTGACCGCCCTCGAAACGAGCGGGGATGGTCGTACGCGCTTTCTGGCCCTTGGTACCGCGGCCTGCGGTCTTGCCGCCCTTGCCACCAATACCGCGGCCGACGCGCTTGCGGCGACGGTTTGAGCCCTCAGCGGGCTTGAGATCATGGATCTTCACGATGTCCTCACTTGCCGGTCGAGCCGAGCTCGACCTCTTCAACCGAAATGAGATGCGGGACACGAGCGATCATGCCGCGAATTTCAGGACGGTCGGGAAGGGTGTTGGTCTTGCCGATGCCACGGAGACCAAGCGCACGGAGTGTTCCGCGGTGCTTGGGCTTGGTGCCGATCGACGACTTGATCTGGGTGACCTTAAGTTCTGCCATCACGCGACCTCATTTGGAACGTGCGGGCCACGCTCGGAAAGCTTGAACGCTTCGAGCATGCCCTTGGGAACGAACTCTTCGGGTGCAAGTCCACGAAGTCGAGCGACCTCGTTGGGATCCTTGAGACCCTGCAAGCCAGCGATGGTCGCACGAGCCACGTTGATGTGGTTCGAGGAGCCAAGCGACTTACAAAGAACGTCGTGGATGCCGGCCTCTTCGAGAATGGCGCGAGCAGCACCACCCGCGATCACACCGGTACCAGGAGCAGCGGGCTGAATCAGCACGCGTCCGGCGCCCATGCGTCCGACGATTGGGTGAGTGACGGTTGATCCGGCCAACGGCACCTTGAACAGGTTCTTGCGAGCCTCTTCGGTGCCCTTCTGGATGGCCAGTGGAACTTCCTTGGCCTTGCCATAACCGAGACCGACATGGCCAGCACCGTCGCCGATCACCACGAGCGCGGTGAACGAGAATCGACGACCGCCCTTGACGACCTTGGCAACTCGGTTGATGTTGATCACGCGTGACTCGCGAAGTGCGAGAGCGTCAGCGTTGAGGGCCATCAGAACTCCAGTCCAGCTTCTCGGGCGGCATCGGCAACAGCAGCGACACGACCGTGGTAAAGGAATCCACCGCGATCGAACACCACCTTGTCGATACCCGCAGCCTTCGCACGCTCAGCAAGAAGCTTGCCGACCGCGGTTGCTGCAGCGATGTTGCTGGTGCCGCTAGCGGCGACACCGGTTTCCACCGATGACGCAGCGGCGATGGTGCGGCCGCTGATGTCGTCGATGATCTGTGCGTTGATGTGGCGATTGGATCGGTAGACCGCCATACGAGGACGCGCTGCGGTGCCACGCACCTGCTTGCGTACTCGACGGTGACGACGGATTCGCGCGTCGCGCTTTTGCTGTGCTTTGTCGCTCATGTCTACTTACCTGCCTTGCCGGCCTTGCGGGCAACGTATTCGCCCTTGTACCGGACACCCTTGCCCTTGTAAGGCTCGGGCTTGCGGATTGCACGGATGTCAGCGGCGACCTGACCAACAGTTTCCTTGTCGGTGCCCTTGACCAGAATTTGGGTCGGTGCGGGAACCTCGAAGGTGATGCCGGCCGGAGCAACAACGCTTACCGGGTGACTGAAACCAAGTGCGAGGTCGAGCGCAGTGTCGCCCTTCGCTGTAGCGCGGTAACCGACGCCGATGATTTCAAGTTCCTTGGTGAAGCCTGCGCTTACGCCAATGACCATGTTGTTAACGAGCGAGCGAACCAGGCCGTGGAGTGCACGGTTCTGACGTTCGTCGTTGGGACGTTCGACGATGAGTTCGGTACCTTCCTGACGGATGGTGATCTCACCGGGAATGTCGCGTTCAAGTGTTCCCTTGGAGCCCTTCACGGAAATGTGCTGACCAGCGATCGAAACCTCGACGCCAGCTGGAACCGCGATAGGAGCGCGTCCTACTCGTGACATGTCAGCCCCTTACCAAACGAAGCACAGGATCTCGCCGCCCATGCGACGCTTACGCGCCTCACGGTCGGTCATCAGACCCTGACTGGTGGACAGGACAGCGACACCCAATCCGCCAAGAACCCGAGGGATCTTGTCGGCCTTGATGTACACACGGAGGCCCGGCTTCGACACGCGCTTGACACCAGAGATGACGCGCTTGCGTTCGGGCGAGTACTTCATGGTGACGGTGAGGACAGAACCAGGACGGTTCGGGTCGTCAGCGATGGTGAAGCTCTCGATGTAACCCTCGGCAAGGAGGAGTTGTGCGAGTGCTTCTTTCACCTTTGAGGATGGCATGCGTACCTCATCGTGCATCGCGGTGTTCGCGTTGCGGATGCGGGTGAGCATGTCGGCGATGGGATCTGTCATTGTCATGTCGTCGCCTCCCCTACCAGCTGGCCTTTTTGAGACCAGGAATTTCGCCAGCGTGTCCGAGTTCGCGCAAGCAAATACGGCACAGCTGGAACTTGCGGTACACAGCACGAGGCCGTCCGCACTTCTGGCAACGGGTGTAGCCACGGACCTTGAACTTCGGGGTCTGACGTTGCTTATTAACGAGCGCCTTTTTAGCCATTACTGCTGCCCCTCACGCTTGAACGGGAAGCCGAAAGCATCGAGCAGGGCTTTGCCCTCGGCATTGGTCTTGGCAGTGGTCACGATGGTGATGTCGAAGCCGCGGGGGCCGTCGACCTTGTCGTAATCGATCTCCGGGAACATGAGCTGTTCAGGAAGACCAAAGGTGTAGTTGCCGTGTCCGTCAAAGGACTTCGGTGACAATCCACGGAAATCGCGGATACGGGGAATCGCCAGGCTGATGAGCCGGTCGAAGAATTCCCACATCCGATCGCCGCGAAGTGTGACCTTCACACCAATGGCATTGCCCTCACGCAGTTTGAAACCGGCGATGGACTTCTTGGCCTTGGTCACGATGACCTTCTGGCCGGTGATCAGCTCGAGGTCGCGCACGGCACCGTCGATCAGTGATGACTGAGCGAGTGCCTTGCCGACGCCTGAGTTGATCACGATCTTCTCGAAACGAGGGACCTGCATAATGTTGCCGAGTTCGAGCGTGTCCTTGAGTTGGACACGGATCTCATCGTTGTAGCGGGTCTTGAGACGAGGAATCGTTGTGGTTGCGGTGCTCATGCGAGGTCTCCTTCGCACTTGCGGCAGATCCGGACCTTGGTGCCATCGGCCTCGAAGCGGTAGCCGATACGAGTCGGCTTGCTGCACGAGTTGCAAACGATGGCGACGTTGGAAGCCGGAATTGGCATCTCTTTGTCGATGATGCCGCCGGTGTTGGTCTGGCTAACGGGCTTCTGATGCTTCTTGGCGATGTTGACACCATCGACGATGACCTTTCCCTTTTCGGGAATGGATCGAGTGACGGTACCGGTCTTGCCGCGGTCCTTACCGGACAGCACCTGAACGCGGTCGCCCTTGCGGATTTTCATCACAACACCTCCGGGGCGAGCGAGACGATTCGCATGAACTTCTTGTCACGCAGCTCGCGACCGACTGGGCCGAAGATGCGAGTGCCACGCGGAAGCAAGTTGTCATTGATCAGAACTGCAGCGTTCTCGTCGAACTTGATATAGGAACCGTCTGGACGACGCTTTTCCTTCTTGACGCGAACGACGACGCACTTGACGACGTCGCCCTTCTTGACGCCGGCGCCGGGGATGGCGTCCTTGACCGTGGCGACAAAGATGTCACCGATCGAGGCGTAACGGCGACGCGTGCCACCAAGAACCTTGATGCAAAGAACTTCCTTCGCACCACTGTTGTCGGCAACCCGAAGTCGGGATTCTTGCTGGATCATCGTGCACGCTCCAGGACATCAAGGACACGCCAGCGCTTCGTCTTCGAAAGCGGACGGGTCTCTTGCACGCGAACCTTGTCGCCGACGTTGAGATCGTTGGTCTCGTCGTGGACGTACAGCTTGTTCGTGCGCTGAACGGTCTTGTTGTAGCGAGGGTGACGCACGCGGTCGGTCACAGTGACGACTGCGGTCTTGTCCATGGACGTCGAAACGACCGTTCCCTCACGGATCTTGCGCGGATTGGCGCGCTCAGTGGCCGTAGTTTCCTCAGCCATTAGGCGTTCTCCTCGTTCTTCGACAGCGCTTCGGCTGCGGCGATCTCGCGGGTACGCAATTCAGTGTTGATTTGAGCAACATGCTTGCGGACCACGCCGAGACGTGCGGTGTTGTCGAGCTGACCGGTGACATGCTGGAAGCGAAGGTTGAAAAGTTCTTCCTTTGCCGATGCCAACTTGTCGAGCAGTTCGCCGTCGCTGACATCGCGGAGTGATTCTTTGGTCTTTGCCATTAGAAGGACTCCTCACGAGCAACGAAGCGAGCCTTGATCGGCAGCTTCTGGATGGCCCGGTTGATTGCCTCGCGGGCAACCTCGGGGTCGTTGTAGGACAGTTCGAACATGATGCGACCGGGCTTGACCACGGCAACCCAACGTTCGGGGTTTCCCTTGCCAGAACCCATGCGGGTTTCGGCGGGCTTCTGAGTGACGGGCTTGTCTGGGAACACGTTGATCCAGACCTTGCCACCACGCTTGATATGACGAGTCATCGCAATACGGGCGGCCTCGATCTGACGGGCAGTGATCCAACCCGGCTCGAGTGCCTGGATGCCGTAGTCACCAAACGTGACTTCAGTTCCACCCTTGGCTTGACCCTTCATACGACCGCGCTGTTGCTTGCGGTGCTTGACCTTCTTAGGCATCAACATGTTCAGTCACCATCCCCGGGACGGAAGTGCGGGGTTTCGTGGTGCTGGCGAGTTGAACGCTCGATCTCTTCTTCCTCGGCGAGCAGGCGCTCGAGCTCGGGATCGGCTTCCTTCACCAGCGGGGTTGCTTCGATGTCTTCAATCAGTTCCGAATCGGCATCGCGCTTGCGACCCGCAGCTGATGACACAACCTTGCGGGGACGAGCGTCACCGGAAGGTTCACCAACAGCCATTGCGGCTTCGCGAGTGGCCTTGTCGTCAAGCACGCTCTTGTAGGGAAGGATGTCGCCCTTGTAGAGCCACACCTTCACGCCAATGCGGCCGTAGGTGGTCTTTGCTTCACGGAATCCGTAGTCGATGTCAGCGCGAAGCGTGTGCAACGGCACCCGACCTTCGCGGTACCACTCGGTGCGTGACATTTCAGCGCCACCAAGACGACCCGAGCACTGCACGCGGATGCCGAGGACACCAGCCTTCTGTGCGTTCTGCACGGCGCGTTTCATGGCACGTCGGAATGCGACACGACCAGCAAGCTGATCGGCAACACCCTGCGCGATCAGAGCAGCGTCGAGTTCGGGCTGCTTGATCTCCTGGATGTTGAGCTGCACCTTGTTGTTGCCAGAGATTTCGGTGAGGCCGGCACGGAGACGATCGGCTTCAGCACCACGACGACCGATGACGATGCCGGGACGAGCGGTGTGCACGTCGACACGAAGACGGTCGCGAGTGCGCTCGATCTCGACACGACTGATCGCGGCATGCGGCAGCTGCGTCATGAGGTAATCGCGGATCTTCCAATCCTGAATGAGATTGTCGGAGTACTCGCGACGATCGGCAAACCAACGCGACTTCCAGTCGGTGGTCACGCCGAGGCGGAACCCGTACGGGTTGACCTTCTGACCCATCAGTCTTCCTTCCCGTCGGTCTCGACGGCTTCGTCGGCTACTGCGTCGTCAACAACCACTGCTTCTACGTGGTCATGATCGTGATCGTGATCGTGATCATCTTCGTGGTCATGATCATGATCGTGATCAGAATCTTCTTCGACCTTGCGCTCGGCCTTGGCCTGACGGCTGCGAGCAACTCGTTCACGACGGGCTTCGGCAGCAGCGCGTCCACCAGAGACACGACCGCTTGCTGCTTCGCGTTCACGAAGCTTCTCAAGATCGTCGGCGGACAAACGGCTCACGATGATCGTGATGTGACAGGTGCGCTTACGAATGCGGGTGGCGCGGCCACGAGCACGGGGGCGCCAGCGCTTGAGCGTCGGGCCTTCGTCAGCGAAACATGCCGAGACGAACAGTTCGTCGGCGGGGATCTGGTTGTTGTGCTCGGCGTTAGCGATTGCTGACTCGAGGCACTTCAGAACAACGCGAGCGATATCGCGTTCGGCCATTTCGAGCACCTCAAGTGCTCGGGCTACCGGTAGTCCGCGGATGAGATCGAGGATCTCACGGGCCTTGTACGCCGATGAACGGACGTACTTGACCTCGGCGCGCACGCCCGGACGCTCGTTGGTCTTCGCACCGAAGGCCATCAGCGGCGTCCCTTCTTCTCTTGACCAGCGTGGAACCTGAAGGTTCGCGTCGGGGCGAACTCACCAAGCTTGTGGCCGACCATTGCCTCGGTGACATACACCGGGACGTGCTTGCGTCCGTCGTGGACGGCCATGGTGTGGCCAACCATTTCGGGGATGATCGTCGAACGACGAGACCAGGTCTTGATGACCTTCTTCTCGTTCGTTTCGTTGAGTGCGTCGACCTTCTTGAGAAGATGGTCGTCGACAAACGGACCCTTTTTGAGGCTGCGAGGCATTTCGTCCTCTCCTAACGCCGTGAACCGCGGGTGCGGCGACGACGGACAATGAGTTTTTGAGACGGCTTGGTCTTGTCGCGGGTACGACCTTCGGGCTTGCCCCAAGGCGACACCGGATGACGACCACCGGAGGTCTTGCCTTCACCACCACCATGAGGATGGTCGACCGGGTTCATGGCCACACCGCGGGTCTGAGGCTTAACGCCCTTCCAGCGGTTACGACCGGCCTTACCGATCTTGATGAGTTCGTGCTCGGAGTTACCAACCTCGCCGACAGTGGCGCGGCAGTCGATCGGGACACGACGCATTTCCGTGCTGGGGAGACGAAGAGTGGCGTAATCGCCCTCCTTGGCGACGAGCTGAATGCTCATGCCAGCGCTACGCGCCATCTTGCCGCCACCACCGGGCTTGAGTTCAACGTTGTGCACGACGGTACCGACCGGGATGTAACGCAACGGAAGTGCATTACCGGGACGGATGTCGGAGCCCTGGCCGCTCTGGAGAATGTCGCCAACCTGCACACCCTTCGGGGCGAGGATGTAGCTCTTCGCTCCGTCGTGATAATGCAGCAGCGCGATACGGCAGGTGCGGTTCGGGTCGTATTCGATCGCGGCGACAGAGGCGGGAACGCCATCCTTCACGCGACGGAAGTCGACAAGACGGTAACGCTGCTTATGACCGCCGCCCTTATGACGAGCTGTCTTGCGGCCGTAACTGTTACGACCACCAGTGCGGTGCTTGGGGACGAGAAGCGACCGTTCCGGCGTGTCCTTTGTGATCTCCGCAAAATCGGAGACCGTCTGGAAACGACGGCCGGGGCTAGTCGGTTTGCGTTTACGAAGAGCCATGGTTCCTAACCCTCGAACAATTCGATGCGGTCGCCAGCGGCGAGAGTGACGAATGCACGCTTCTGGCCCGTCTGCGCACCGAAGGTTCCGGTACGACGGTTGCGCTTGCGCTTGCCATTGCGGTTGAGCGTGTTCACCTTGAGAACCTTCACGCCAAAGATCGACTCGATTGCGTCGTGGATCTCGGGCTTTGAAGCATCGGGGTGAACAACGAACGTGTACACGTTCGTGTCGAGAAGTGCGTAGCTCTTCTCGCTCACAACGGGACGAATGATGATGTCCCGTGGGTTCTTTTCGCGGAGATCTTTCACTTTGATTCCTCCACGTTCGGAAGGGTCGACTTTGTGAACACGACGACGTCGGAAACAAGAACGTCGTAGGTGTTGAGTTCAGCGGTCTCGATGATGTGGACATGGCCGAGGTTGCGGAAGCTCTTCCACGCAGCAACATCGCCACGATCGAGAACCAACAGCACCTTGCCTTCGACGCCGAGTGCGCTAAGTGCAGCAATCGCGCCCTTCGTTGAAGGAGCGTCGAACTTCCATTCGTCGACAACGATGACCTTGCCTTCAGACGCACGATCGGACAGAGCCGAACGAAGCGCGAGCTTGATCATTTTCTTCGGAGTCTTCTGGGCGTAGCTGCGTGGCTTCGGGCCGAGCGCAACGCCACCACCGATCCAGTTCGGCGAGCGAGTCGAACCAGCACGTGCGCGGCCGGTTCCCTTTTGCTTGAACGGCTTCGCACCGCCGCCCGATACCTCGGCGCGGGTCTTGGTGCTCTGCGTGCCTGAACGTCGTGCCGCAAGCTGCGCGGTCACGACCTGGTGCATCACCGGAACATTGGGTTCGATGCCGAATGTGGTGGCATCGAGTTCAATCGAACCGGCGTCAGCGCCAGCCGGGGTCTTGACGGTCACTGTTGCCATCACGCATCACCCTTCGAGTGGATCTTCACTGCGTCGCGGAT
>CAIKHC010000180.1 GCA_903827085.1 uncultured Candidatus Nemicrothrix sp.
GAGGTCGGCGGGAATCGTTGTGGAGATTCCCTCGATGCGGAATTCACGCAAAGCGCGCAGTGTGCGACGAATCGCAGTCTCGCGATCGGAGCCCCAGCAAATGAGCTTGCCAACGAGGTTGTCGTAGTACTGGCTGACGGTGTCGCCTGATTCATAGCCACCATCCCAACGAGTTCCGAAACCAGCCGGCGGAACCAGCGTGGTGATGTGGCCGGGGGAGGGAAGGAACTTGCCCTGAGCCGGATCTTCGGCGTTGATGCGGATTTCGATTGCGTGGCCTCGAAGCTCGATCGATTCCTGCGTGAACGAAAGCGGAAGACCTGAGGCAACACGAATCTGTTCGGCAACAAGGTCGATGCCCGAGACCATTTCGGTGACGGGATGTTCAACCTGAAGACGGGTGTTCATTTCGAGGAAGAAGAACTCGCCATCCTGGAAAAGGAACTCGACGGTTCCAGCATTGAAGTAACCGCATGCCTTTGCAACGGTGACTGCGGCTTCACCCATCGCTTGGCGAATCTCGGGCGGAAAGTTCGGTGCTGGGCTTTCTTCGACGAGCTTCTGATGACGACGCTGTGCGGAGCAATCGCGCTCGGCGATCCAGACACAGTTGCCATGGGTGTCGGCGATGATCTGCATCTCGATGTGGCGAGGCCATGTGAGGTAGCGCTCGACGTAGCACTCGTCGCGGCCAAAGCCCTTGAGCGCTTCGCTCTGGGCTGAACCGAATGCTTCGGCGGCTTCGTCTTCGCTGCGAACAACGCGCATGCCGCGACCGCCGCCGCCGTAAGCGGCCTTGATTGCGACTGGCCAACCATGAGCCTTGCCGAACGCAACTACCTCAGAAGAATCTTTGAGGAACTCGGTGGTTCCTGGAACGCCTTGGACTCCGGCGGCTTGTGCAGCAATTCGACTTGAGACTTTGTCGCCCATGATTTCGATCGCACCAGGAGGTGGGCCGATAAACGTGACACCGCGTTCGGTGATAGCGCGAGCGAAGTCGGTGTTCTCGGAGAAGAACCCATAACCAGGATGCACACCGTCAGCGCCGCTGCGCTCGATGACATCGAGGATCAATTCGGTGTTCAGGTAACTCTCTGCTGCCGTTGTTCCGCCAAGTGAGTAGGCCTCATCGGCGAGGCGCACATGGAGGGCGTCACGGTCGAGATCGGAGTACACCGCCACAGTGGCGATACCCATTTCTTGACAGGCGCGGATGACACGGACTGCGATTTCGCCGCGGTTGGCGATGAGGATCTTTTTAAGCACGCCCTATGGTGGCACGCGTGAACAGGTCCTTCGCCACTTCTGAGGTCCCGGGCACCCGATTCGCCGATGTGCGATGGGTGGCCGAGACCGGTTCGACCAATCGAGACCTCCTCTCGGCTGCCGCCGAAGGGGTGCCCGAGGGCCTCGTTTTGGTCGCTGACCACCAAACCGCAGGCCGGGGAAGACTCGACCGGGCCTGGATCGCCCCTGCGGGCGCCTCATTGCTTGTCTCGGTGCTTCTCCGCCCGGATGTGGGGCCAGAGGACCTGTTCCTGCTGACGCTGGCCTGCGGTCTTGCCGCCGCTGATGCGGTGGAAGAGGTTGCTGGGGTTCGCCCGGGACTGAAGTGGCCCAATGATCTCGTTGTGGCCGATGGGCCGCTCGCCGACAGAAAACTTGCGGGCATCTTGGCCGAGTCGCACGTGGTCAAGGGGAAGGTCGATGCGGTGGTCGTGGGGATGGGGCTCAACCTTGACTGGCCCGCAGAACTTCCAGAGGAACTCGCTGCAACTGCAGCGTCGGTGAATCACCTCACCGGAGGCTCAGTTGATCGTGAAGACGTCCTCATCGCATGGCTTCGCCACTACGACCGTCATCTCACCGCAATCACCACCGAGCTCGAGCGGGGCGAATTCCTCGACGAAGTTCGAGCAGCATCAGCAACCCTTGGGCGTGACGTGCGCGTTGAACGTTCCGACGGATTCTTCGAGGGTCACGCAGTTGCCATTGCTGACGACGGACGGCTCCTTGTTGACTGCGGCGGAGACGGTGGCGTCGTTGCGGTAACGGTTGGCGACATCGTGCACGCTCGGCTCTTGGGCTGAGCCTCGCCTACGGGCTGGACAGTCGCTCGATTATTTCCATCGCCGTGGCAGTGAGATGTCCAGGAGTTGCGTAGGAGCGCTCATCGACACAATGCACGGGCACAATGCCAGTTGTCGACGAGGTGATGAACACCTCAGTTGCGAGTGCAAGGTCTGATGGGATGAGATGCTGCTCGCTCACGAACTGTTCGTCGATGAGGACCTCTCGGATGATGCCGGGAAGGCACCCGCTATCGAGCGATGGCGTCACGATCTGTTCGTCGATCACCAAATACAAATTCGACGTGGTGCATTCACTCAGGCGACCAGTGCTGTCGCAAAGAATTGCGTTGTCGAAACCGTTTGTTGTGGCGAAACGAAGGATGGTTGCGTTTTCGCCCCAACTCGTGGATTTAATGCCGGCAAGCGGAGAGCGCTCGTTGCGAGTCCACTGAACCGTGCACAACGAAACCGACGAAGGCGCTTGGTGGAGCGGCGATGTTGAGATGACCGTAAGTGGTTGTGCGCCGCGGTCGCGCGGAGACGAACCTGGACCGGGCGTGATGGTGATCCGCGCTCGAGCAGCATCGAGGCCATTCGCTTTGATGAGCTGAAAAAGCGCCGTACTGAGTTCTTCATCGGTAGGTGTGTTTACAATCAGAAGACGGTCGACGCCCTTGCGAAGCCGCTGGAGATGCCGATCAAGAAAGACTGGCGTCCCGTTGCGAATGGCCAACGTGTCAAAGACCCCGTCGCCAAGCAGAAAGCCATGATCGTTTGCTGAGAGTGCTGGTGATGCGTCATTGACGAGTTCGCCGTTGAGCCACATCAACTGAGTAGTCA
>CAIKHC010000181.1 GCA_903827085.1 uncultured Candidatus Nemicrothrix sp.
ATTTCCGTCGCTCTGACGACCGCGTTCGAGCCACCATTCCGGAACCGCTGATTCCGATCGGCCGCCAGCAGCGCGGATATGCCACGCCCGTTGACAGCGCTGTTCGAGCGCGACTGCACGCTGGTGAACTGCGCGGATCGTGGATCCGAGGACAAACACGCCGTGACCGGCGAGTAGGGCAAGGTTTGCATCCCCCATTGCAACCACTGCGTCACGGGCAGCACCTGCGTTGTCGACGCCACCGCCGTATTCGTCGATGACGATGAGGTCACCACCGCCTCCGAGACCAGAACTCTGGTCGTAGACGGGAGGAACCTCACCCATGTCGGCCCATACCGTTCCGTACAGCGGATGACTGTGCATTGCCACGCCGACATCTTCTCGGAGCTTGTGAAGTTCGAGATGCAACGGGATACCCAAAGGAGCAGGCCACTCCCCCTCAACAACCTTTCCGTCGAGGTTGATTCTGATGAGTTGCGAGGGACGGAGTTCGTCCCACGTGATGAACCATGGGTTGCAGAGCAAGGTGCCATCTCCAAGATTCACCGTGATGTGGCCGGCCAGATGGTCGGCGTAGCCCTCTCGCCACAGCGCTCGCGCCAACACCACGAACTCTTGGCGAAGCGTCAATTCTGGAAGCAGTTGATCTGGTGTTGGCGTGAAACTCATAGTGATCCCCCATCGAGAACTCCATCTCTGCCCGAGAGCAACAGCGGAGCCAGAAGCAATCCCCCGACACTAGAGTCCGCCCATGCGATTTACAGGGAAACGAATCTTTGTCACAGGCGCAGCCGCTGGGATCGGCGAAGCCACCGCCCAACTCTTCCGTCAGGAAGGCGCCCAGGTCGTGGGGGTCGACGTTGCCGAGGCTGAGGGAGTTGCCTACTGCGATGTCACCAATCCCGAATCAGTGACCGCCGCCATGGACGCCGCTATTGAGCAACTCGGTGGTCTTGACGTCCTTGCCAACGTTGCGGGCGTCAACTGGTTCTCCAAAATCGATGACATCACCCTCGACCTCTGGAACCGTCACCTCGCGGTGAATCTGACTGGTCCGATGCTTGTCACCCAAGCTGCGCTTCCCCACCTGCGAGCCTCGACCGGCAACATCGTCACGGTTGGTTCCATTTCCGGCCTTCAAGGTCAGCCGTACAACTCCTCCTATTGCGCGTCCAAGGCCGGACTCATCATGTTTATGAAGGCACTTGCGGTTGAACTTGCTGCCGACGGAATCAGAGTGAACCTTGTGTGCCCAGGCGGGGTCGATACCGCCATGACCACGAATGCACTTTCGAACATCAAGGGCGACATTGACTTCAGCCACTTCCCCAAAATGATGGGCGTGCTTCCCGGCATGATGGCGCCGATAAAGATCGCTGAAGCGCTTGCCCACCTTGCATCAGATGCCGCAAGCACTACGACGGGGGCATCCCTCGTCGTCGACAACGGAACGCTTTGGTAGTGAGCACCCAATCTGACCTTGACCAGATTCATCAGTTGAAGGCCCGTTACTTCCGCCTGATGGACACCAAAGAGTGGGAACTCCTTCGCGACGTCTTTACGGTTGATGTTCGGATCGATACAACTGAAGACAGTGGCACCGTCATCGATGGAGTCGATGAGTATCTGCCATTCCTCATCTCCCAGATTGGCGATGTCGTCACCGCTCACCATGGACACATGCCGGAGATTTCATTTGTCGATGACGATCACGCCACTGGTATCTGGGCGATGGAAGACGAGCTGTGGTGGCCCGAAGGCCAGCCCATCAAGTACCTGCACGGATACGGCCACTACCACGAGACCTATAGCCGGACTCCTCAGGGCTGGAAGATCAGCTCTCTTCGATTGACGCGAGTTCATCGCATCTTCGAATTTGCCAACTAAGAATCGGCCCAACCGTTAACGGTTAGTTGAGCAACTTGGCTTTCGCTGCCGTGTACTCCTGGTCTGAGAGTGCACCAGATGTGTGCATCTCGCTCAGCTTCTGAAGTTGGGCAACATGATCATCGGCATTGCCATTGCTGAAGCGCGACGCGAGTGTGGTCCACGTCTTTGCAACGGAGTTCTTCACGCCGTCAACATCGACATCGAGCTGCACGTCTGGAAACTCAGCGAGTGACCGACTGCGAAGGTACTCAAGTCCGAGGGCCACGACCGCTCCGATGATGATCACTGACCACCAAAGCCGGAGCGCTGGCGATGGGACGATGAGCAGAACGAGTAGGTACACAACAGCTGCGCCCACCCAGAACACCGTGCGATCCGCGTTGAGAACTGGGGCGGCAGTACGACGAGCCCACGTGGCGATGCGATTTGGACCGATGGCGAGCATTCCCGCCACGATGATCGCACCCCAACTAATCAAGAACCACGCTGTATCGAAGAGCAACTCCGACAAGATTCCAAAGATGATCTTTCCGGCAACGCTGTACTGCGGATCGGTGATGATCGAATTGATGTAGTTGCCGGTAAGCCTTCGCATGGTTGTGAGCAGAAGACCAACGACGATGATCGACCAACCAACATTGCGCAGCGTGAGGCGGCGGCGACCACGGGCAAG